>JAUMXY010000031.1 GCA_030528885.1 Bacteroidales bacterium
TGTTGCTCAGGAACTTATAAATAAAGTTAAATTATAGTGTTGCGGAATTAAGGGTTAATAATAGGATACAAATTTACTTATTTTTTATTCTATTACCCCCTTCTCAGTGTTAAATCTTGTTAATGGACTTAAAAGAGGTCACTAAACCATATCGTGTCAGGGCATTTGTCATTTTCTCTCTCTTCATAGTGGACCCCTCGGGTCCCCTATGCCGTACCCCTCGGGTTCGATGCGGCGGACCCGAGGGGTCCACTTTATATTTGTAAATGCTATTACCCGCCGCCAATTAAAAATTTCTTCAAAACTCTGCACTTTGGGCCTCGAGGCCCAAAGTGTGGGTATGCTAAAATGAAGTGAGCCCCAAAAGTTCGGAAAGACTTTTGGGGCTCACTTTGTATCTTTTTTTATCTTTTTCATTTGCAAAGCTGGCAGTCGTCGCACTTGTCGAGTTCGCCTCTGAATCGTTTTTCCACTTTGACGTAGAGTCGCTGGCGCAGGGGCTCGTGCTTGATTTGGTCGATGACCTGTCCCATGAAGGCGTTTTTGAGCAGGGTGCGTGCTTCTGCCTCGGGGATGCCTCGCTGGCGCATGTAGAAGAGGGCTGCCTGGTCCATGACGCCGACGGTGGAGCCGTGGGCGCACTTGACGTCGTCGGCATAGATTTCGAGCATGGGTTGCGTGTACATGCGTGCGTCGGGGCTGGCGCAGAGGTTGGCGTTGGTCTCTTGGGAGGTGGTGTGCTGGGCGTCTTTGGCCACATAGATTCTGCCTGCAAAGGCTCCGACGGCTTGGTGGTCGAGCACATATTTATAGAGCTGGCGTGAGGCGCAGCGGGGTACTTCGTGGCGGATGAGGGTGTTGTTGTCGATGCGCTGGCTATGGCTGCCGATGGCGCATCCGTTGAGTGTGATTTCTGAATTTTCGCCTTGCAGATAGACATCGCAGAGGTTGCGTGTCTGTCCGTTGAAGAGGGTGATGCTGTTGTGCTTGACGGTGCTGTTGCGGTCAGCGCGGATGTAGACGTTGGAGAAGCGTGAGCAGAGGGGGGTGGTTTCTTCTATCTCGTAGAGGTCGAGGTGACTGCTGTCGCTGCAGTGGACTTCCATCACTTGGGTGGTGAGGTATCGCTGTTTGTCGGCAGCATGGTCGTTGATGATGACGGTGGCTTCGGCTCCTTGTTCCAGAATGATGAGCACGCGGCGGTTCATCATGGTGGCAGCAGTGCCTCGAAGCCAGTTGTCGATGACGATGGGGTCCTCCACTCGCTGATTTTTAGGTACGTGGATGAGCAGGGCATCGTGTGCCAGCGCAGTGTTGAGGGCTGTGATGGCGTCGGTGCGGTCGGCTATCTGATGGTAGTAGGGTACCACATCGATGGGTGCGTCCTGTATATTATAGATATATGTGGATGGCTTGATGGTGAGGGGCGAGAGGGATATGCCGTAGTTGGGCGAAAAGGCAGCATCGACATCTGTGTATCGGTAGCGTTCTACCTTCTTGGTGGGGAAGCCCATCTGACGGAATGCCTCGAAGGCTTCGTCGCGCACGGAGTTCATCACGGGGCAGCTCTTGCTCTTGATGAGGTCGGAGGCTTCGCTGTAGAGTTCTATGTATTGCTGTTCGCTTGTCATCCCTGTTGTTCTTTTATCCAGTCAAATCCTTGTTCTTCTATCTGCTGTGCGAGTTCGGCTGTGCCAGTCTTGACGATACGCCCGTCGATGAGGACGTGGACGTGGTCGGGACGGATGTAGTCGAGCAGTCGCTGGTAGTGGGTGATGACGATGGCTGAGGTCTGTGCGGTGCGGAGCTTGTTGAATCCTTCGGCTACGATGCGCAGGGCATCGACGTCGAGTCCTGAGTCAGTCTCGTCGAGGATGCAGAAGGTGGGTTCAAGCATGGCCATCTGGAAGATTTCGTTGCGCTTGCGCTCGCCGCCTGAGAAGCCTTCGTTGACGGAGCGGTTCATGAGCTTCTGGTTTATTTCGACGAGCTTGCGTTTTTCGCGCATGAGCTTGAGGAAGTCGGTTGACTTGAGGGGCTCTTTGCCTTGTGCCTCGCGGCGTGCGTTGACGGCGGCGCGCATGAAGTTGGTCATGCTGACGCCTGGGATTTCGATGGGGGCTTGGAAGGACATGAAGATGCCTGCGTGGGCGCGCTCTTCGGGGGACATGGCGAGGAGGTCTTGTCCGTTGAAGGTGATGCTGCCTGCTGTGACTTCATAGGATGGATTGCCTACGATGACGTTGGAGAGGGTGGATTTGCCTGCTCCGTTGGTGCCCATGAGGGCGTGGGTTTCACCGTCTTGGATGGTGAGGCTGATGCCTTTGAGTATTTCTTTGTCGCCTACTTTGGCGTGGAGATTCTTTATTTCGAGCATGGGGTTGGGGAAATATCAGAATGGTGGATGTTGATAGGATTTGAGGGGTTAGCCGACGGTGCCTTCGAGGGAGACGCTGAGGAGTTTCTGTGCTTCGACAGCAAACTCCATGGGCAGCTTGTTGATGACTTCCTTGGCATAGCCGTTGACGATGAGGCCTACGGCTTCTTCGGTGGAGATGCCTCGCTGGTTGCAGTAGAAGAGCTGCTCCTCGTTAATCTTGGAGGTGGTGGCTTCGTGCTCGACGGTGGCGGTGTTGTTGTGGATGTCCATGTAGGGGAAGGTGTGTGCGCCGCACTGGTTGCCGAGCAGGAGGGAGTCGCATGATGAGTAGTTGCGCGCGCCGTCGGCATGCTTGCCTACACGCACCAGACCGCGGTAGGAGTTTTGGGACTTGCCTGCCGAGATGCCTTTGGAGATGATGGTGGAGCGTGTGTTGCGCCCGATGTGTATCATCTTGGTGCCTGTGTCGGCTTCCTGATGGTTGTTGGTGACTGCCACGCTGTAGAACTCAGCCTGGCTGTTGTCGCCGCGAAGGATACAGGAGGGGTATTTCCAAGTGATGGCTGAACCTGTCTCGACTTGGGTCCACGAGAGCTTGCTGTTGATGCCGCGCAGGTCGCCGCGCTTGGTGACGAGGTTGAACACGCCGCCTTTGCCCTCGCTGTCGCCAGGGTACCAGTTCTGCACGGTGGAGTACTTTACTTCGGCATTGTCCAGCACGACAATCTCGACAATGGCGGCATGGAGCTGGTTTTCGTCGCGCATGGGAGCGGTGCAGCCTTCAAGGTAGGAGACGTAGGAACCTTCTTCGCAGATGATGAGCGTGCGCTCGAATTGCCCTGTGTTGCGGGCGTTGATGCGGAAGTAGGTGGAAAGTTCCATGGGACAGCGCGTGTGCTTGGGGATGAAGACGAAGGAGCCGTCGGAGAACACGGCGCTGTTGAGGGCTGCGAAGTAGTTGTCTTTGGGAGGAACGACGCTGCCGAGATACTGCTTCACCAGTTTAGGGTGGTTCTGCACCGCCTCGCTGATGGAGCAAAAGATGATGCCTTTCTCGGAGAGTTTCTCCTTGAAGGTGGTCTTGACAGAGACGGAGTCCATGACTGCGTCAACTGCTGTTCCCGACAAAGCTAAGCGCTCCTCGAGAGGGATGCCGAGCTTGTCGAAGGTCTTCATCAGCTCGGGGTCTATTTCGTCAAGGCTCTTGGGGCCGTCCTTGCTCTTGGCTGTTGGGTCGGCATAATAGGACATTGCCTGATAGTCTATCTCGGGCAGATGAACGTGAGCCCATGAGGGCTGCTGCTGAGTGAGCCAGTAGCGATAGGCATCGAGGCGGAACTGAAGCAGCCAGGACGGCTCGTTCTTTTTCTGCGAGATGAGGCGGACAACGTCCTCATTAAGGCCTTTTTCTATAATTTCTGTATGTACATCGGTGGTGAAGCCAAACTCGTATTTCTTCTCTGCCACCTTCCGTACAAACTCGTTGGATTCACTCATCTTGATTCTTGAATGGGTTGATTTTATCGGCTGTCTGGTCAACGATGGGACGCAAACCGAATTTGGGTTCGGCGCCATGGGCAACCTCTGTCGAATCGGTCACGATGATGACATCGGGGATGACAATCTGCGTGGCCTGCTTGACCTGATAGTAAATGGAAGGGCGCTGGGAGAGCTTCTGAGGCTTGAAGCCTGCGTTGCTGCTGATGAAGTCATACAGATTCAAGGCAATGCTGAGAATCAGGCCGTAGCTGACTACACCGATGAGCGCGCCAATCAGGCGGTTGATGAAGTTGATGTTCAGCTTCTTGAAGAAGACAGTCAGTAACGATGCGACCCAGCCTAAGATGACGGGGACGATGATGACAATGAGCACGAAAGCTATCAGGCGCCCAAAGCTGGAACTGGTGCCGGCTTTGTCGGCAAGCATATCGCCAAATTGCTGGTAGAGGGTTGCTGCGATGGCGAGACCTGCTATTACGCCCACAAAATTGGCTATCTGCTTAAAAGCCCCCTGGCGGAAGCCTATGATGGCGCCCACCAGGAGTACTGCATAAATTAATATTTCCATTAAAGTTTAGTCTTTACTGCAATTTGGGTGTAGGTCTCAAGCACGTCGCCTTCGCGAATGTCGTTGAAATTCACAACGGAAATACCGCACTCGAAATCACGGCCTACTTCCTTAACATCGTCTTTGTAGCGTTTCAGCGCAAGAATCTCTCCTGTGTGGACTACTATGCCGTCGCGGATGACACGAATCTTGTCTGAACGATGCACCTTGCCCTCTGTAACCCAGCAACCAGCAACGGTGCCGACTTTGGTGATGCGGTAAACTTGGCGAACGTCGACTTGGGCGGTGATTTCTTCCTTGAAGGTCGGAGCAAGCATGCCTTCCATCGCGTCCTTGACTTCTTCAATCGCGTCGTAGATGATGGAGTAAAGGCGAATGTCAACTCCGTACTGCTCTGCCAAGCGGCGAGCGGCAGCGGAAGGACGAACTTGGAAACCGATGATGATAACGTTGTCGGAAGCATGGGCAAGTTCTACGTCGTTCTCACTGATTTGACCTACAGCCTTATGGATGACATTGACCTGAATCTTTTCAGTGGAGAGCTTGATGAGGGAATCGGAGAGCGCCTCGATTGAACCATCCACGTCACCCTTGACAACGAGGTTGAGTTCCTTGAAGTCGCCCAATGCAATACGGCGACCTAATTCGTCGAGAGTCAGACGAGTCTGAGTGCGCAGACCCTGTTCGCGTTTCAGCTGTTCACGCTTGTTGCAAATTTCACGCGCTTCCTGCTCTGTGTCCATCACATGGAAGGTGTCTCCCGCAGTGGGGGCTCCGTTCAAGCCAAGAATGACTGCTGGTTCGGCTGGCAGTGACTGCTCAATGCGCTGACCGCGCTCGTTGAACATGGCCTTAATCTTTCCATAATGTGTTCCAGCCAAAACGATGTCGCCCTGATGGAGTGTTCCGTTCTGCACAAGGACGGTGGCTACATATCCTCTTCCCTTATCCAAAGTGGACTCTATGACAGAGCCTGTGGCTTTGCGGTTTGGATTAGCCTTCAAGTCCAGCATTTCAGCTTCGAGAAGAACCTTGTCCATCAGTTCTTCAACGCCAATGCCTTGCTTGGCACTGATGTCTTGGCTCTGGTATTTGCCGCCCCAGTCTTCCACGAGATAGTTCATGGCTGCGAGCTGCTCTTTTATCTTTTCAGGATTGGCTGTTGGCTTATCAACCTTGTTGATGGCAAAGACCATAGGAACGCCTGCTGCTTGAGCATGGGCGATGGCTTCTTTGGTCTGAGGCATCACATCGTCATCGGCTGCTACTATGATGATGGCAATGTCGGTGACTTGAGCACCGCGAGCACGCATGGCAGTAAATGCTTCGTGACCAGGCGTGTCGAGGAAGGTTATTTTGCGGCCATCCTTCATCTTGACATTGTAAGCGCCAATATGCTGGGTGATGCCGCCAGCTTCACCTGCAATGACATTGGTGTTGCGGATGTAGTCGAGCAGAGAGGTCTTACCATGGTCGACATGTCCCATCACTGTGATGATAGGAGCACGGCGTTCCAAATCTTCCTCCTTGTCCGCAACCTCTTCAATGGCATTGGATACCTCTTCTGACACGTAGCTGGTAGAGAAGCCAAATTCTTCTGCAACGATGTTGATGGTCTCGGCATCAAGACGTTGGTTGATGCTCACCATCATGCCGATAGACATACATGTTCCTATGACCTTAGTTACAGGAACATCCATCATTGTGGCCAATTCGTTTGCTGTAACAAACTCGGTTATTTTCAGCACTTTGCTTGCTGCATTTTCTGCCTCAACTTCTTCAGCCATGCGTTCATGGATGGCATTGCGCTTATCCTTGCGGTATTTTACGCCTTTCTTTTCTTGCTTGGCGGTGAGCCGGGCAAGTGTCTCCTTTACCTGTTTTGCTACTTCCTCTTCACTCAGTTCTTGTGGCTTGACAGGCTGCTTTTTCTTTCCTTTCTTTCCTTGAACCTGCTGTTGAGCAGCTTTGTTCTTCTGTTGCAGAGGAGGTTGGGCACCATTGACCTTCCCGCCTTGCTTCTTGCCTTGGGCGTTGGGAGCATTGTTCTGCTTGGCAGCAGCATCAATGTCCACCTTATTGTTGTTGATTCTGTTGCGCTTCTTTTTCTGAGCATTGCCTTGCTGCCCTTTAGCCTGTTGGCCTTGGGCGTCACCTCCTTGGGACTGCTGTTTTTCCTTGCGTCGCTCGGTCTTGCTTTTGCGGTCAGGACGAGTTTTGCTGTTCAGGCTTGACAGGTCGATGAAACCTACCTGCTTGAACTGTACGCCAGAATCAGCGGGAGCGGCTAAGTGATAGACGCCGTTTTCATCTTGCTCCAGACGTTCGGCAGGAGAGAGGTTGCTTGGCTTCTTTTTCTGAACATTCTCAGACGGCTGCTCAGTTTCTGCTGGTGCAGGAGCGGTTTCAGTTTGAATCTCCACTTTTGGCTCTTCTGTCTTTGTGGTATCAGCAACAGGTTCTGCCTTAGGTGTTTCAGCTTGGGCTTCTACCTTAGCTTCTACCTTTGGCTCAGGCTTTTTCATATCGTTGATGTTGCCTAAGATTTTCAGTTGGGGTTTCCTTGCTGCCTTTTCTTTTTCAATGCGTTCTTTTTCTTCGCGCATTGCTTGCTGGCGCTCCTTCTTCTCTTGCAGTTCCTTTTCCTTTTGGCTTTGAATCTTTTGTTTGGTTTCGGCATTCTGTTTCATGTCTTCACCAAACTCTTTCTTCAGCAAGGCATACTGCTCGTCCGTAATCTTTGCGTTTGGAGTTGCATCTTGCAATGCCGCGCCTTTCTTTTGCAGAAATTCGGCAACGGTGTTGATTCCTACGTTGAGTTCTTTTAATGCTTTATTTAGTCTTACAGCCATATATCTATTTTAATGTAAATGTTTGTTATCTGTTCCAGTCTAAACATGAATTTATTTACCCTATAGGGAGTGTTTAGCGCTGGAAACAGACACTAAACACTGTTCACTTGACGACTCCCATCTTATTCCTCAAATTCAGCTCTGAGAATGCTGAGGACCTCGTCTACGGTATCTTCCTCAAGGTCAGCCTTCTCTATCAGCATGGCACGAGGGGCGTCAAGCACGCTCTTTGCTGTTTCAAGACCGATGTTCTTGATGGAATTGATAATCCAAGGCTCAATCTCGTCCTTGAATTCATCAAGGTAGATGTCTTCCTCATCAGGTTCTTCGCCATTCAGTTCGCGGAATACGTCGATGGTGTATCCTGTGAGCATACTAGCCAGCTTGATGTTGTCACCATTTTTACCGATGGCAAGGCTTACTTGGTCGGGCTGCAAGTATACTTCTGCCTTCTTTTTCTCTTCATCTAAGGTGATGGAGGTGACGTTGGCTGGGCTCAATGCACGCTGAATGAACAGGCGGATGTTGGAAGTGTAGTTGATGACGTCGATGTTTTCATTGTGCAATTCACGTACAATGCCATGGATGCGGCTTCCCTTTACACCAACACAAGCACCTACTGGATCAATGCGCTCGTTGTAGCTTTCCACTGCGATTTTAGCTCGCTCTCCTGGAATGCGAGCGATGCGCTGTACTGTGATGAGTCCGTCATTGATTTCTGGAACTTCCTGTTCAAGCAAGCGTCTCAAGAAATCTGGAGATGTGCGTGAGAGGATGATTTTAGGATTGTTGTTGAGGTTGTCAACGCGCAGCACAACAGCACGTGCGGTTTCTCCTTTGCGGAAGAAGTCCCCAGGAATCTGTTCGTTCTTTGGAAGGAGAAGTTCGTTGCCCTCGTCGTCGAGGAGAAGCATTTCACGTTTCCATACTTGGTAAACTTCACCACTGACAATCGTACCAACCTTATCTACATATTTGTTATAGAGGTTGTCATGCTCAAGGTCAAGAATCTTGCTTGCCATAGTTTGGCGGAGGGTGAGGATTGCGCGACGTCCGAATTTAGCAAATTCAATCTTCTCGCTCACTTCTTCGCCTATTTCATAATCTTCGTCAATCTTTTGTGCTTCGGAAAGACCTATTTCTGCGTTCTCGTTTCTCACTTCTCCGTCAGCAACAACGACGCGGTTACGATAGATTTCGAAGTCACCCTTGTCAGGGTTCACAATTACATCAAAGTTCTCATCTGAACCATAAGTCTTTTGCAAAACACTGCGGAAGCTATCTTCAATTACGCTTACCAAAGTAGTTCTGTCAATGTTTTTAGTTTCCTTGAAGTCCTTGAAGGTGTCTATCAAGTTTACACGATCTGAAATTTTCTTTGCCATTATGTTTGTTTTTATTTCGTAACGATATAAGTAGTAGTAAAGAGTTGCCGTGAAATAGCTCTTCTCGATAATCTTTACTTAAAATCAATGATATTCTTCACCCATTTCACGTCAGTATAGCCAAAAGTCTTGTCTACCTCGACCATTTGCGGGCGCTTTTTCCCTTCCAGCTTCTGTTTTTCTTCCACTGTGACTACAAAGTTGTTTTCGTCTGCAGATTTCAGGCATCCCTCCATCTTCTTTCCTTCAATCGTAAGTAGCTCTACGTCGTAACCGATGGAGTTGATGTATTGCTGGAGAACCTTGAATGGCTGTCCAATGCCAGCAGAGCCTACTTCTAGTTCGAAATCCTCGATGTCGCGGTCGAAATGCTCTTCGATGAATTTGCTCAGTTCGCAGCAGTCTTCAATCCAAACTCCGTCCTTGTGGTCAATCTCCACAGTGATTTTGTTTTGTTCGTCCACAGAAGCGTCAACAAGGAAATACTCCTTGCCATCCAACCATTCTGTCACCAGCTCCTTCACTTTGTTTTTGTCAATCATAGAATTTCTGAATTACCGATTATAACATAAGTCAAACAAATGAGGGAACTTTTCAGTCCCCTCAAGCTTTTCGGTGCAAATGTAGTACATTTCTGGCAACAAGCCAAATTTTTTATTATATTTTACACTTAAGGCTTTGTTATGTGGGGGGAAATAGTGCTTTTTCGGGTCTTAAAACTTAAAAAAACCTTTTTTTCAGGAGAATATATAATATAAATAGAAAAAACTTTGTACTTTTGTGCTGCAATTTATTTACTAACACTAACCGACTGTAATGCACGATATAGACAGCAACATCAAAGAGTTGCTTAATTCGATGAATCCAATCACATTGGAGCAGATGTCTGGCATACGCCTGATGAATCGATTGGACACGAAATATGTAGCTTCAAAACAGCAATTGGTGCAACTGCTAAAACTGGTGCAAGACAAGTATTATGTACAAGAGACGCTCGAACGACGTGTGATACCTTACTTGACAACCTATTATGATACGCCCGACCATCTCATGTATATCATGCACCACAATCGCCGTGCCAAGAGAATGAAAGTGAGGGTGCGCACCTATGTGGCAAGCTCGCTGACGTTCTTGGAGGTGAAGAATAAGAACAATCATGCACGAACCAAGAAGAAACGGATAGAGGTGCCGTCTCAGGAAAACTTCCGGCAGACGGAAGGTGCTAAAGAACTGGTGCAGCGTAAGACGGGACTTTATCTTGACAGGCTCAATCCGGTGGTTCGCAACAGGTTTGACCGCGTGACGCTGGTGAATAAGGAGAAGACCGAGCGTTTGACCATAGACTTCAACATCTCTTTCCATAATTTTGAGACTGATCGCGACCATGGTACAGACCAATTGGTCATCATAGAACTGAAGCGTGATGGGAATGTCTATTCTCCGGTGTGTAACCTGTTGAGAGATATTCATGTACATCCGACAGGATTCTCCAAATGCTGCATCGGCATGGCTCTTACTGACCCTTCGCTCAAGCAAAACAACTTCAAGCCCAAACTTCGGAATCTGGAGAAAATCAATGGGCGGAAATTCATTGACCATGAAATATAAGTGCTAACTTTCACTTTAATTACCTAATTTACCTAATTCAGAATAGTATTCATCATTTTATAAAACTTTAATAATGGAAGCATTTAACGATTTTCTTACCGTGTTGTCAAGCGATACATGTCGAATTCTCGACCTTCTTTTTCGTTTGATAATAAACACTGCATTTACTATCATTATAGCTCGCCACTTTTACTTTCCCAAGGCGAGACGTCGTGATTTCTTCTTTACTTACGTTTTGGTAGGATTCTGTATTTTCATGCTCATACATCTCATGGGCGATGCGAAAATCAAGACCGGTATCGCGATGGGTCTCTTCGCAATCTTCTGTATCATGCGTTATCGCACAGAGTCAGTTCCCATCCGCGAAATGACCTACCTTTTCCTTGTCATCGCTCTTTCTGCCATCAATGGTTTGGCATGGGCGGCAGACATTAGTCCTAAGCACCCCGAATTTATGGGTCCCCTCATGACCAGCATGGGCGAGCTGATTGTCACCGACCTCTTGTTTGTTCTTGGCGTATGGATTGCTGAAGCCAACAAACTGGTTAAGAGCCTTTCTTCCAAATACATCAAGTATGACAAGATTGACCTCATCAAGCCAGATCGTCGCGAGGATTTGATTGCCGACCTGAAAGAGCGCACAGGTCTCGATGTAACCAATGTATCCATCGGTTCGATAGACTTCCTGAAGGATATGGCTCTCATCAAGATTTACTACAACACAGAAGAAAGTGACGAAACCACTCAAAAAATGCCTAAGGAATATGAATAAAAAGATTCTTGCCTTTACCCTGTCCCTTCTTTCTGCCGCAGCCGTTAGTGCTCAAAGCGATGACTTCGGCATGGACTTCAGCCTTAGCGCGGAGAAGAAGATAGGCAGTAGTATGGAGTTCTCTGTGGAGGGAAATGCCCGTACACAAGACAATACCCGCAAGATGGACCGCTGGTCTGTTGGTGCAGGGTTTGACATGAAACTCTACAATGGCGCGACCTTTGATGTCAAAGCCTCTGTCAAATGGGAATATATGTGGGTGTACAAACTGGATGAAATTGAGAACAAATATGATGAAAACACCTACAACGATCCCAATCTCGGCGAAATAACAGAACTGGAGTACAAGGGCTACAATGAAGAATTGGCCTACTGGCGGGGTCGCCACCGTACAAGCGCTGGACTTTCTGCTTCTTACAAACCCAACAAGCGCTGGAGTTTCCAATTGAAAGAGACCGTGCAGTATTCGCACTACAGCAAAGACTCTACTACCAAAAACAAATATCGCTTGGATGGCAACGGGAATCATTATCTGAAAGAAAGCGAGCTGGACGACAAGAAAGCAAAGGACAGAACCATCCTCCGTTCTCGCTTCACGGCTCAGTACGACATCAGAAAATGCCCGCTCGACCCTTACATCTCAGCCGAGTATGGATGCGGTCTGAATTACACTACCAATAAATGGAAGTTCGCGGCAGGCACAGACTATAAAATCAACAAGCAGAATGTGCTGACCGCTTTCTATCGCTATCAGACGGAAGACGACGATGAAGACCCCAACGGGCATATTGTTGGACTCGCCTATAAATTCAAATTCTAACATTTCAAACGCACATGAAGAAAAATATCATTTTGTCGGCTGCCATCATGCTTAGTGCCACGGCATTTGCTGACGACTTCAACCTATACTACGACTCTTATGCTGGCGATGCTGGCATCAAGATTGAGTCGGTTGCCAACCTCAAGAAGATTACGTTTGAGGATGGAAAGATAGTGGCATTCACTGCTGACGGAAAGACGCAGACCATTCCGACGTCTGACATCAAGCGACTCTTTTTCTCAACAGAGAAAACGGTTGTGGGCATTGAGGAAGTGACAGAGAATGGCATACAGAATAAGGTTGATACGATTTATGACCTTACAGGCCGAAAGGTTAACATCGACCTTCAGAAAGGCGAACTGCCCAAAGGGATGTATATTGTAAATGGTAAAAAAATCCTTGTAAAGTAAATACAGTATGCGTAAAATATTCTTAACCACAGCCCTCGTTCTGTCATCTGCATTGTCTGCATTTGCACAGACCATCTACATCTGCAAGGATGGTGATTACACGGAAGCGTCTGTCACTGATGGGCTGGAAATCAGCCTCTCGGAGGACATCGACTCCATTACTTTCAGTAAGCCTCAGATGGAGAAAGTAGTAAACATTGTGTATGACGGTGCACAAGCAAAAGTGACCATTCCCTCCTTTGTTCAGGGCGTGAGCTGCTCCAGCGGCACAAGTTCCGACGTCGTACTTACCAGCACCAACATAACAGACGAAATCATCTATAACGTTGTTGGCAGCAGCAGCGACGGCTCGCTCGTGATAGAAGGAGACTACAAGCTCACCATCCGCCTGAACGGCGTAGATTTGACATCCAAGAAGGGCGCAGCCATCCATGTCAAGTGCGGCAAACGAATAGCGGTTGATATGGCAGACGGAACGGTCAACTCTTTTGCCGATGCAGCCAATGGCACCCAGAAGGCTTGTATCTACACAAAGGGACACTTCGAGTTTGAAGGAGCAGGAACGCTCAACGTGACGGGCAACGCCAACCACGCCATCGCGTCTAAGGAATACCTTCAAATCAAGAAGTCGGTCAAAGCCATCAACATCCTGAAGGCAGCCAATGACGCTATTCATGCAGGACAGTATTTCCAGATGAACGGCGGAGAGCTCAACATCACCAAGACAACTGTTTCTGACGGTATTCAGGCAGAATACGAACTCGACGACAATGATGCCATCATCCAAGACGAGGAGAATACAGGAGGCGTTGTCATCAAGGGTGGAACGCTTAACATCACGATGGAAAACAGCGAAGATGCTAAGGCCATCAAAGCCGAAGGCGACATCGACATCAGTGGAGGTACTTTCGTTATCAATGCTGTCAGCAACGGCACGCGAGGCATTCAGACTGACGGCGATTTGATAATCAGCGAAGACAATAACCCGACCAGCATTACCATCAATGCGAAAGGTGCAAAGTGTACGCTGGCAGAAGATGTGGATGACCCACACCGATGCATGGGTATGAAGATTGACGGTAACATGACTGTCAATGCTGGTACCATCAATGTTTACAATACTGGTTCCAAGTCAAAAGGAATCAAGGTCGTAGGCGTCTATACAGTGAAAGGCGGCACAGTCAATGCCAGCATCGACAACGACTAATTGCTTTTCATGGCCAATCAAAGATTAGCTCAATAGCAAGCGAAGGGGCGGTTCCGATGGAGCTGCCCCTTTTTTGTTGTTGCGTGCCTTGTCTGCATAGTCCCTTTTTGTGCCCTTTTCCCTCCAAAATTCCAAATCGTTGATACTCAGACATGCCGCCCGTGTCGGAAATAATAGGCACAGGGTGTTCGTGTTATTATGCGCACGGTGTCTGAAACCTTGTCTGCACGGTGTGCGTTTGCAGCCACTTGCCCAGCCCTCCTCAAAAAGAAAAGAGGCACAAGGTGAAAATGCCCTGTGCCTCCATGCTGAAGTGTCAGTGTCTGACAAGTGTCGTGAGCGTTTGGAAAGGCTTTACCACAGCCCTTCCAACGCTTCCTCAAAGTCGCGCCGTATGTTAGCGGCAGGCTCATGGCTGCCATCAGTCACACCGCCATAGCCAACGTCTACGGAGCTGCTGATACTGCCGCACAGAGGAAGTTCCTCCTCCATCATCTCTATCTCCATCATAGGAGCTACATATTCTCTTTTCATGTCTTTTCTTTATCTTTTTTATGTTCAATCATTATTTCACGCTCACTTTCTTGCCATCCATGATATAGACGCCCCTTGGCAGGTTCTCCACATCCTTGATGCCGCCCAGCGCTACGCCCTGCAGGGTGTAAACTCCCGAGCCAGTCTCGCCCTCGGATGCGACACCCCTCAATGGCGGTCGCCTCAGCATCCACAACGAAGCGAATCCTAGCTTCGGCATTCTCAACCATGCTTTTTCTGCCCTTGGCCGGCGCATTGCCTTCCAGCAGCATGTCGATTACGGCAACGGCATCGGTAATCGTTATGTCGTCACTGCCATCCACGTCGGCTGCCACGCTGACGAAATCGACAGGAGTGCTTCCATTCCAAATTTCTCGATAATGGGCAGGGATGAATCCTGCGAATCTTGTTCCCCCTCTCCATTTATTTTTATAAAATCGCCTCATTTGTAAACAAATTACATTATCTTTGCATATAAAATTGGAAAAGCAAGGAAGTCACCTCAAGAAAAGACAAGAATTCATGTTTGCCTCACCTGCCAAATCAGATATTAAAAGACTGCTCGTCATGCGATTCAGCGCAATGGGCGATGTAGCCATGACTGTCCCCGTACTCTATGCGCTTGCCGCACAAAATCCCGATTTGCGGATAACGATGGTCACTCGAAGCCGCTTTGTCCAGATGTATGACTGGCTGCCTGCCAACGTGCAAGCGAAAGGAATAGATTTCAGCGGAAACGACGGCGTCATAGGATTGACAAAGATATACAAGGAGTTGCGAAGCGGCAACTTTGATGCTGTGGCTGACTTGCACGATGTGCTGAGGTCGAAGTATATACGCACCTGCTTTGCTGTGTCTGGCGTGCGTGTGGCTGTGGTGCAGAAGGGGCGGAAGGATAAGAAGGAGCTGATAGGGAATGGGCAAACGCATTCGGCGCTGACACCTATGGTTGAACGATATGCCAATGTGTTCAGGCGGCTGGGCTTGAGGTTGGACTTGCCAAAGAATATGAAGATAGACTTGCGCAGCGAGAATTTTTCTTCCATCTGGAAGTTTGCCGGCAAAAAGGAAGTTGGCGAGAAATGGGTGGGGGTGGCTCCGTTTGCCGCGCATGCTCAGAAGATTTATCCTTTAGAACGGATGCAGAAGGTGGTGAGCATGTTGGCAGAGAAGGGGTGCAAGGTCTTTCTGTTTGGAGCAGGCCCGAAAGAGTCTGCTGCCATGGCTGCGTGGGAACAGGCTTGTCCGTCCGATGGGCAGGGTGGTGTCGTGAGTGTTTGTGGCAGACTGGATGGTTTGCGAAATGAGATGCTGCTGATGTCGCAACTTGACTTGATGATTTCTATGGATTCGGCCAATATGCATATTGCTTCTATCTTTGGTGTGCCTGTGCTGTCTGTTTGGGGCGCAACGCATCCCAAAGCGGGCTTTACGGGCTATGGGCAATCTCGTGACAGTGTGATGCAGCTTGACTTACCCTGTCGCCCGTGTTCCATTTATGGGAAAACTCCTTGTCAGTTCGGAGATTTGCGCTGCATGAATATTGAGCCGGAAACGATTGCGGCGAAGGCTTGGGATATGGTGGTTCAAATTTAAGTAATATATATTATATTAATAATGTGTAAATACAACGTCGTAAAAGGAATCCTGTGGTTGGTTAGCCTGTTGCCTTTCCCTGTGCTTTATGCCGTGTCCGATTTCTTGTGCTTGTTTGTCAGGAGATTTTACCGTACCCAAGTGGTGCGTGCTAATCTGAGGAGCGCTTTCCCTGAGAAAACGGAAGAGGAATTGCGGCAGATAGAGAAAAAGTTCTACCACCAGTTCTGCGATAACTTTGTGGAGGTCATCAAGATGCTGTCAATGCCGAAGTCGGAGATGATGCGCCGCATGACCTTCGGCGGCTTGGAACAGGTGCGAGAGCGTCATGAGAAAGGGCAAAGGCTGCATTTCCTTTACTTGAGCCATTTCGGCAATTGGGAGTGGATAGCTTCTGTAGCCTGGCATATAACTTCTTGGTGTTGTTCGGGGCAGATTTATCATCATATCTACAATAAGGTGATGGATAAGTTCTTCTACGATATACGTGCTCAGTATGGCGGGACGAATATTGAAATGAAAGAAACGTTTCGCCGCATCTTGCAACTGAGCAGAGACGGTAAGAATTACTTGCTGGGCTTCATTAGCGACCAGCAGCCAAAGTGGAGCAGCATCCACCATTTTGTTCCTTTCCTCAACCATGATACGGCGGTGTTTACAGGGGCAGAGCATATTGCGAGGAAAATGGATGCCTTTGTGTCGTATGGAAAAATGTCTCGCCCTCGGCGCGGGTATTATCATTTGGAAATCATACCGATGGTTGATCACCCTGCATCGTTGCCGGAAAATGAGCTGACGGATTGGTACTTCCGAATGCTGGAGGAGGATGTGAGGGAACATCCTGAAATGTGGCTGTGGAGCCATAAGCGATGGAGCCGAACAAAGGAGGAGTGGCTGAGGCGTCAGAAGTCATGAGGGACCTTTTCGGCTGTGGAATACTGCAAGGAGAGAGGCGGAATGGCGTAAAAAATAAACCGCGGCTTCCCATAGGGAAAGCTGCGGTTGCTTGTCTCTGGACTTCCGGTAATTACTTACGGAGACCAAGAGCCTTGATGATTGCACGGTAGCGATTGATATCCTTCTTCTTGAGGTAAGCAAGGAAACGACGACGCTGACCAACGAGCTTAACCAGTGAACGGTTGGTAGCGTGGTCTTTGTGGTTAGCCTTCACGTGCTCAGTCAGATGCTGAATACGGTAAGTGAGAAGTGCAATCTGGCTCTCGCAAGAACCTGTGTCTGTAGCAGAAGCACCATACTGTGCGAAGATTTCTGCCTTCTTTGCTGAATCTAAATACATAGTTGTGTATTATAATTAATAATTAATAATGTGTTATCCAGCAAGCAGGTATTCATCAGCGGAATTGCCAACTCGCTGGAAATCGGGTGCAAAGGTACGGATAAGTATGGATATCGCCAAATAAAAATCGTTTTTTTTAATAATGTTGTCCTATTTGTAGCGTTGTAGGCGCATCGTTGCAACTTGGTTCTTTTTCTCTTTATTGATGGACGACACTTTCATTCTCCCAAAGTAAGAAAAAAGCTCATTCTCTTTCTTTTGTGCTTGCTTATTCGTACCTTTGCACCCGATTTTTCAAGAAACTTTATGCAGGACATTAGAAACATAGCCATTATTGCGCACGTCGATCACGGAAAGACGACGTTGGTAGACAAGATGCTGCTTGCGGGTAATCTCTTTCGTGAGAATCAGCAGGCGGGTGACCTTATTCTGGACAGCAATGAACTTGAACGTGAGCGTGGCATAACGATTCTTTCCAAGAACGTTTCCATCAATTATAAAGGAACGAAAATTAATGTGATTGACACGCCGGGACACTCAGACTTTGGAGGCGAGGTGGAGCGTGTGCTAAATATGGCAGACGGCTGCATACTCTTGGTGGATGCGTTTGAAGGACCGATGCCTCAGACGCGCTTCGTGCTGCAAAAGGCATTGGAGATTGGTCTGAAGCCAGTGGTGGTGGTGAATAAGGTTGACAAGCCGAACTGTCGGCCGGAAGAGGTGTATGAGATGGTCTTCGACTTGATGTTTTCGCTGAATGCGACAGAAGACCAATTGGACTTCCCTGTTGTCTATGGCTCTGCGAAGAACGGTTGGATGAGCCCTGACTACAAGAAGGAGACTGGGGACATCACTTATTTGCTTGATACAATCATCGAAACGATACCGGCTCCTAAGCAGTTGGAGGGTACAGCTCAGATGCTTATTACTTCGCTGGATTATTCAACCTATACGGGTCGTATAGCGGTGGGCCGTATTCATCGAGGGACATTGAAGTCGGGGCAGAATATCACCATTGTGCACAGAAACGGCAGTATGGAGAAAACCAAGATTAAGGAGCTGCATACGTTTGAAGGTATGGGACATCGCGCGACGGAAGAGGTATGCTCGGGTGACATCTGCGCTGTTGTCGGATTGACGAACTTTGAAATTGGAGATACAATCTGTGACTTTGAAACTCCTGAGGCGCTGCCAACTATCTCGATTGACGAGCCGACGATGTCAATGCTCTTTACCATTAACAACTCCCCTTTCTTTGGCAAGGAGGGTAAGTTCTGTACAAGCCGCCATATCGGAGATAGACTGAACAAGGAACTTGAGAAGAATCTTGCTTTGAGGGTGGAGATGAAGGATGGAAGCACAGATCAGTGGATAGTCAGCGGTCGAGGTGTCTTGCACCTCTCTGTGCTGATTGAAACAATGCGCCGTGAGGGATATGAGCTCCAGGTGGGGCAGCCTCAGGTTATCTACAAGGAGATAAACGGCGTGAAGTGCGAGCCCGTGGAGGAATTGACCATCAATGTGCCAGAAGAGTTCTCAAGCAAGATGATAGACCTTGTGACTCGACGTAAGGGAGAAATGCTTAGCATGGAGGCTCAGGGTGGACGTATCAATATAGAGTTTGAGATTCCTTCTCGCGGCATTATTGGGCTGCGCACCAATGTGCTTACGGCGAGTCAGGGAGAGGCCATCATGGCGCACCGCTTCAAGAACTACCAGCCATTTAAGGGGGAATTGACGCGTCGTACCAACGGCTCTCTGATTGCGCTGGAGTCAGGCACGGCTTTTGCTTATGCCATTGACCATCTGCAAGACAGAGGTAAATTCTTTATCTTCCCTCAGGACATAGTGTATGCTGGGCAGGTTGTGGGCGAGCATGTACACGAGATAGACCTTGTCATCAATGTGACAAAGGCAAAGCAGCTTACCAATGTTCGCGCAAGCGGAACGGACGAGAAAGCGCGCATCATCCCTCCTGTTGTCTTGTCGCTGGAAGAGGCGCTGGAATATATAAAAGCAGATGAATATGTAGAGGTGACCCCCAAAAGCATGCGCATACGTAAAATCATTCTCGACCATTTGGAGCGCAAACGCGCGAATAGGGAAGAGTGATTTGATAAATGAAATTGAAAAGTGCATGTTTTTTCGCATGTTTTTGCACAAATAAGGGTTAAAATGTGCATTTAAGTGCTTTTTGTAGGAATATTTTTGCATAAATTAAAGAAATATTCCTACCTTTGCAGCGAAAACGTGTTATAACGACTAATAAAGTAAAGTAATCACTAACAATTAAAAAATTAAGATTATGTCTGAAATTGAATCAAGAGTAAAATCAATCATCGTTGAGAAGCTCAACGTTGACGAAGCAGAAGTAAAGCCAGAAGCAAGTTTCACAAACGATCTCGGTGCTGACTCACTTGACACAGTTGAGCTCATCATGGAGTTTGAAAAGGCTTTCGGTATCAATATTCCTGACGATCAGGCTGAAAAGATCGCTACAGTAGGTGACGCTATCGCTTACATCGAAGCTAACGCTAAGTAAATTATGGAATTAAAAAGAGTTGTTGTAACAGGTATTGGCGCACTTACTCCACTTGGCAATACTGCTGAGGAGACTTGGGAAAACATCAAGGCTGGTAAGAGTGGCGCTGGTCCTATTACCCATTTCGACGCTTCACAGTTCAAGACTCAATTTGCATGTGAGGTAAAGGGGTTCAATGCAGCTGATCATATCGATCGCAAGGAAATCCGCAAGATGGACCTCTATACTCAGTACGCTCTTGCTGCTGCCCAGATGGCTATTGCGGACTCAGGCATGGACCTCGAGACAGTGGACAAGAATGAAATCGGAGTTGTGCTCGGTGTAGGTATCGGAGGTATCAAAACTTTCGAGGAAGAAGCTGGTAACTATGCTGTCAACGGTCCTCAGCTCGGCCCTAAGTTCAATCCGTTCTTCATCCCTAAGATGATTGCGGACATCGCTTCAGGACAGATTTCTATCCAGTACGGATTCCGTGGACCAAACTACACAACAACTTCAGCATGTGCTTCATCTTCAAGCGCACTCGCTGATGCATTCAATCTCATTCGTCTTGGCAAAGCCAATGCTATTGTTTCTGGTGGCGCTGAGGCAGCAATCTGGGCATCAGGTGTAGGCGGTTTCAATGCAATGAAGGCTCTTTCTACTCGTAACGAGGAGCCAGAAAAGGCAAGCCGTCCTTTCAGCGCAAGTCGCGATGGATTCGTGATGGGTGAAGGTGCAGGTGTTCTGATTCTTGAAGAGCTGGAGCACGCAAAGGCTCGTGGTGCGAAGATTTATGCTGAGATGGTAGGTGCAGGCATGTCTGCCGATGCTTATCACCTTACAGCTACTCACCCAGAAGGTCTTGGTGCAAAGCTTGTGATGGAACGTGCCCTCAAGGATGCTGGAATGACGCCAGAAGACATTGACTATATCAATGTTCACGGCACATCTACTCATGTAGGTGACATCTCCGAATCTAAGGCAATCAAGGAAGTCTTTGGTGATGCAGCATACAAGCTCAACATCAGCTCAACAAAGTCTATGACTGGCCATCTTCTTGGTGCAGCAGGAGCTGTTGAGGCTATGATTAGCATACTTGCTGTTCAGAATGACATCGTTCCTCCAACTATCAACCATGCAGATGATGACCTCGATCCAGAAATTGACTATAACCTCAATTTCACTTTCAACAAGGCTCAAGAGCGTACAGTACGTGCGGCACTTAGCAACACTTTCGGTTTCGGCGGTCACAATGCGAGTGTAATCTTCAAGAAATACCAGTAATATGGTAATTTCAGATTTATTAGATAACATTAGGCTTCTTTTCGTTTCTGAAAAGAAGCCTTTTTTACAGCTAAAGGCTATTTTAGGCTTTCTTCCGCACAATATCAAGCTTTATGATTTGGCTCTTAAGCATAAGTCGGTGACTTATTACGAGCAAGAGCACATGAAAGAGGCGAGAAAGAGGGAAGGGAGCGCTAAAGCTTGTCATATACAATCAACTGTCTTTGCCAATAACGAAAGGCTTGAGTTTCTGGGAGATGCTGTGCTTGGCGCCATAGTTGCAGACATCCTGTATAAGCATTACGGCAACAAGCAAGAAGGTTTCCTGACCAATCTGCGCAGCAAGATTGTGTGCAGGAGCTCGCTGAATAAATTGGCTGCTGATATGGGGCTTGATGCCCTCATCCGCTATATGGGAGCCGCGACAACGGCTCACAACAGCTTCATGCGTGGAAATGCTTTTGAAGCCTTTTTGGGCGCCATCTATTTGGATAGGGGCTATTCCTATTGCTATCGTTTTCTGGAAGAACGAGTTTTCAAATACTACATCGACCTCGATGAGGTGGCGAAGATGGAGAAGAATTTCAAGAGTTCGCTCATTGAGTGGTGCCAAAAGCGCCAGTATGAGATAGAATTCTTGCAGACAGAGCAGCGAGACAAGGACAATCATAATGTGCCTGTTTTCCACTCCAAAGTCTTGATTGAAGGAATCCCGGCTGGGACGGGAGAAGGCTACAGCAAGAAAGAAAGCGATCAGGCAGCGGCCCAACAGGCGCTTTCGCGGCTTAAGACTAGCAAGGAACTGTATAAAGGCATAAAAAAGGCGGGACTTAAAAAAGCGGGCAACCTTAGTTAAATCATTTGATTAAGCCACAAAAGAAGGCGGGAAAAGCATGATTCGTCTCAGAAGTTGAACTTATGTCATAAATAATCCGTAACTTTGTGGCATAATTATCTAAAATGATGAATACGACAGGAATACTTAATAAATTGTATTTTTCAAAGCGCCAGAAACAGCTGGAAAAGTACACGACTCAGGCTAAAGAATTACAGCAGAAAGTCTTTCGCCGCCTTATTCGCCAAGGTAAGAACACATTGTGGGGCAAAGAGCACCATTATTCCCAGATAGACTCCTATGAGCGGTTCTGTCAGAACGTCCCTGTCAACACGTATGAAGAACTGAAAGACTATATTCATCAGATGCGCCAAGGGGGAGAAGACATCCTTTGGCCAGGCATTGTGCGCTGGTATGCCAAGTCTTCGGGCACGACAAACGACAAGAGCAAGTTCATCCCTGTAAGTTCCAAAGGCTTGAAGAATATCCACTATAGAGGCGGCACAGACTGCGTTGTCAGCTATCTGAATGTCAACCCAAAGAGTAAGTTCTTCTCAGGAAAAGGACTCATACTGGGCGGCAGTCATGCGCCCAACCTCAACACTCCTAACAGCCTTGTGGGTGACCTCAGTGCCATACTCATAGAGAACATTCCCAATGCAGCAAGAATCATACGTGTTCCAGAGAAAAGCATTGCCCTGCTCAGCGATTTCGAAGAAAAGCGCGACAAGATAGCTCAGGCAGCCATGAACATGAACATCACGAACATCAGCGGTGTCCCATCGTGGATGTTGAGCGTGCTGAATCGTGTGATGGAGCTGAAAGGAGTAGACAGGCTTGACGAAGTGTGGCCCAACCTTGAAGTGTTCTTCCATGGCGGCGTGGCCTTCACACCCTATCGTGAACAGTACAAGAGCATCATCGGGCTTCCCAACATGCATTATATGGAGACTTATAATGCCAGCGAAGGTTTCTTTGGCATCCAGAACGACTTGAGCGACCCCAATATGCTGTTGATGATAGACTATGATGTCTTTTACGAGTTCTGTCCGATGGACAATCTTGATGACAATGGCTATCCAATCGATGCCAGCAAGATAGTACCGTTGTGGGACATCACTCCAGGCGTCAACTATGCAATGATTATCAGCACCAGCTGCGGCCTTTGGAGGTATTTGATTGGAGATACCGTGAAGTTCTCGCAGAAAGACCCTTACAAGTTCTGTATCACCGGGCGCACAAAGCACTTTATCAATGCATTTGGCGAAGAGCTTATCGTTGACAATGCAGAGAAAGGCCTTCAGCAGGCATGTGTGGCAACAGGCGCACAGGTGAAGGATTATACAGCCGCGCCAATCTTCATGGACAGCAACGCAAAATGCCGCCATCAGTGGATGATAGACTTCGCCAAGCAGCCAAGTTCCATTGAAGAGTTCGCTGCCATTCTTGACCGCTCATTGCAGGCCATCAATTCCGACTATGAGGCAAAGCGCCATAAGGACATCACCCTCCAGCCGCTTGAAATCATTGTTGCCAAGCCAGGTCTCTTCGACCAGTGGCTCAAGGGAAAAGGCAAGTTGGGAGGACAGCACAAGATTCCTCGTCTCAGCAATTCGCGCCAGTACATTGACGAGCTCATAGCCCTCAATTCCTAAGCGCAGCATTCCGTCAGGAGCCTCGCTCAAACACCGTCCCATAAAGCTTTGATGATGAAAATGAAATCCTATTTTTCACTCCTCACCCTTTGCTTTTCAAGCCTTCTGCTGCTTGCCGCATTCTCCTTGGCAGGTTGCGCCCGCATGGGCACTCCTGATGGAGGACCTTATGACGAGACACCTCCCAAAGTGGTGCACACGTCACCCAAGTATGGCGCAGCCAATGAGAAAAATGCTCAGAAGGTGGTGATTGAGTTCGATGAGATAGTGAAGATAGACAATGCGATGGAAAAGGTTGTCATCTCCCCTCCTCAGATAAACCAGCCGGAGATTGAGGCGCTCGGGCGGAGAATCACTGTGACCCTGCTTGACTCGCTCAAGCCCGACATGACTTACACCATCGACTTTGCCGATGCCATCGTCGACAATAACGAGGGCAATCCCCATGGCGACTACGCTTTCACCTTCTCCACAGGAGCCTCCGTCGACACGTTTCAGGTGTCAGGCTACGTGCTTGAAGCCAGCAACCTCGAACCCATCAAGGGCATGCTTGTCGGCCTGTATAAGGTAGAAGAAGGAGATTCGCTGCAGCAATTGCCCGATTCCGTCTTCTGCACTGTGCCGTTCGAGCGAATCTCCCGTACAGACAGCCGCGGGCATTTCGTCGTCAAAGGTCTGGCGCAAGGCAAATACCAGGCCTATGCCCTGAAAGACCAGAATCAGAACTTCTTCTACGACCAGCGCGCCGAGATGGTTGCATTCTCCGACCGCATACTCGCAACCTCCAGCAAGCCCGACATCCGCCCCGACACCATCTGGCATGACAGCATCTATTACGATTCGATTGTCATGACCCCCTACATACACTATTACCCAGACGACGTCATACTGACAGCCTTTGAGTCTGCCGAGAAGAATCGCTATCTGCTGAAGAGCGAGCGCCCCATCCTGCAGCAGTTCACCCTCTATTTTACAGCACCAAGCGATACGCTGCCCAACATCAAAGGCCTGAACTTCGATGCCAAAGACGCCTTCGTCGTCGATGCAAGCCAGCACAACGATACGCTCCACTACTGGATAAAAGATTCGCTTGTCTTCAATCTTGATACGCTGGAGATGCAGATAGACTTCTTCGAGACAGACACGACCGGAAACCTCGCGCTGACCTCCGACACCCTCCGCCTTGTTTCAAAACTTACCAAGGCAAAGCTCGCCAAGCAGCAAGAAGAACTTTTCGAGGAATGGGCTGACGAATACAGGCAACGGATAAAGCGCGAGCGCCGTGCAGCCCAGAAGGCAGAAAAAGAGGTGGAAGCAGAATCGCTTGCAGATAATGCAGCTGCAGCAGATGAGGACGCTGCGCCAGAAGACAAGAAAAAGAAAAAAAAGAGCAAGGACGACGAGGACGACATCGTCATTCCGCCCATGCCCGAAGAGTTTCTGGAATATAGAATCAGCAACACGCAAGGCATGGCGCCAGACAAGAACATCGACTTCACATTCAATGAGCCGCTCGATTCTGTTGACTTGTCAAAAATCCGTTTCAGCGTCAAGGTCGATACGCTGTTCAAGCCAGCCCCCTTCCTGTTCCGTCCAGTGCCAGGAAAAATCAAAACCTATCGGCTTTATGCCGAATGGGTAGCCGATTCCGTTTATCAGGTAGAGATAGACACAGCGGCATTCGTGAATATCTATGGCAAACGGAACGAGGCACGAAAATTAGGAGTGAAAATAGCACCCTTAGACACCTATTCAACACTTTTCGTCACTCTGCAGCAGGCAGACCCAACCGCAATTGTCCAGTTGCTCGACGGCAGCGAAAACGTTGTGAAGACAGTGCCGGCTCCCGAAGGCGTAGCGCAGTTCTATTTCATCAAGCCGGGCAATTACTACCTGCGCCTCTTCAACGACACGAATGGCAATCGCCAGTGGGATACAGGCGACTACCATCGCCATCAGCAGCCCGAACAGGTGTACTACTATCCCCAGCCGCTGGTCCTCAAAGCCCAGTGGGAAATAACTCAGGAGTGGAATCCTACCTCTCAACCGCTTTACAAGCAGAAGCCGCTCAGCATCACCAAGCAGCGACCAGACCGCGAGCGAGTGCGCAGAAACAGAAATGCAGAGCGAGAGAAGAATAAATCGCGATAAGGAAAAACGTCATTTTTATCTTCTTAATATCGTATAATATTAAAATAATGTGAGTTCGGCGAAAATAAAGTTCGACGAATTAAGTTGAACAAGATAAAAATCCGTGAAGATTCGTGAGCATTCATGAATATTGGCTATATCGAACTTCGTTTCATGTGTTATTTTTTTATGTTCACTAAATCGTAATTCTGCAACAAAGGTGTTGTATGGTGATGCGTAAGATTCTGATTTCATTGCTTGGCGTCGTTTTGCTGATTCCGCTTGGGCTTTGTTCCAGACATGTCAGTTGGATACCTGAAGAGACAGGTGATGCTCTCTGGACAATGATGGTCTTTTGTCTTTGGCGCATGATATTGGTAAAAAAGAATCTGCAAGTGGTATTACTGGTCAGTTTAATACATTCTTTTCTCGTGGAATTCTCGCAGATGGTTCGCTGGTCGTGGCTCGTGTCCTTCCGTAATACTTTTGTCGGACACATGATGCTCGGACAGGGCTTTTTGTGGATAGACCTTCTGGCTTATCTGATAGGTGGTGTCATTATTTATTATATGTTCAGAAGGATAGAAGGAAATACTATAACCGTAATGAATGAAATAAAGGCTCGCATCATCATGATGCGAGCCTTCTTGTTGCTTGTTGGTTATTTAGTTGTTGATTACTACTTTTTTGCCATCTTTGATGTAGATGCCTTGTGTGGGATTTTCTGCTGGTATGCCTTGCAGAGTGTAGAAGGTGGTGTTGTGAAGGGGTGCTTTGTCCTGTAGATTTTCAATGCCTGAGGAGGTTGCTCCGTTGAACTGCCACCAGTCCCAGTTGAATAGTGTGGCATCTCCTGTGCCGATAAAACTGAAGTGAACATCGTGGATGCCTGTTGGCGTGTTAGTCAGTTCGAAAGTCCTTTCTTCCCAAACATTTTCTCCTCCTGTTGCCTCGATTTTTATCTTGGCCAAAATCTTTCCTTTTGTATTGTCTTGCCGTACCACTAGCGTGCCGTTGTTGCTCTTGGCTGCTACGCGGATAGTGATAGATTGAGCACCTTCAGACCCGAAATCGACGTTTGCCACGCGCATGGAGTCGCCGGCATGGATGTCGGTGACATAAACGCCTGTGGATTCATTGCCTACAACGCTGATTCCTTCAGCGGCATTGAGTGTCTCGGCCTGCTGACGGAGGTATGGGCTCATGGTACAAAGTGCTTTAACGCCTTGTCGAGTTGCCGTGACGGGCAGGATTCGTCCGTTTGAAGCGAAGGTCATCTCCTCGACTGCCATGCTTCGGTTGAAGCCACCACCACCTTTAGCCCATCCTGTATGGTAGAAGAAGTAGTCTTTGCCTTTGTAGTTCACGATGCCGCTGTGGTTGGTGAACGAGCCGGTATTTTGTTGCGTCATCACCTGCCCCATGTATGTCCATGGTCCTTCTGGACTTGTGCTCATGCTGTAGGAAATGTGCTCGGGCACTCCTCCAGCTGCGTAAATCAGGTAGTAGTTGTCGCCACGTTTGTCGAGCCATGGCCCTTCTTCGTAGCAGTCTTTCCCCGTCACTTTATCGTCCACTTTTACACCGCCGAAAGCTTTTTCTGTCAGTTCCACCTCAACAACGCCATTCTTGCCGATGCTGGTATCAACCAGAATCATGTTCTTTCTCAGTTTGGCATAGCGCAGTTTGTTGTTGCCCCAGTAGAGATAGGCTTGTCCATCATCGTCAATAAAGACGGAAGGGTCAATGTCGCCTCCCTCACCTGTGTCCAGAATAGGCTGCTTGCGTGCATCCTTGAATGGGCCAGAAGGCTTGTCGCTTTTGCCCACGCCGATATAGTGACGCCAGTCGTTTGGCTTTGAGAGACATATATACCAGTAGTAAGTGCCGTCTCTCTCCACACACTGGCTTGCCCAGCAAGTTCCTTCTCTCGCCCATGCAAAGGCAGTGCGAGGCATGGCGATACCGTGGTCGGTCCAGTTCACCATGTCAACGGTGGAATAGACTCGATAACGGTCCATGTAGTAGAAGTCGTGTACACCAGGGATGTTCATGTCTTCGTCGCAATAGACGTAGAGACTGTCGTTGCCTTCAAACACCATCGGTGCAGGATCGGCCGTGTAGCAGTGGGTAACGATGGGGTTCTGTGCTACAGCAGTGTTGCTTGCCATAAGTATTGACAGAGCAAGGAACGATGTCTTTATGCTTAATTTTTCCATATTTTACGATAGTTTGTTTTTCCGTCCTTAAAAATCTTTTCGATGTAGATGCCTTTGTTGTCTCCCTTTGTCATTCTGCCTTGCAGGTCATAGAGGATGCTTTCAGCATTGCTGTCTGCTTGTTCTTTGTCACTTGCCACGATTTCTTCGATGGCAGTGCCTTGCTGATATACCAGATAGTCTTGTCCAGCCTCTGTTGTCAGGTCATATTCGTATATTCGCTTGGTGCTTGCTGTAGGCTTGGTGCTGAGGCTTTTTGACAGCAATGGCTCTTTCACTTCAGCAGGCGCATAAAGTGGGTTAGGGCAAGAACCGCTTGCTTCTTTCAGGCCGTCGCCTTCCAGAGGAACGTAGGAGCGCAAACGAAGCACGCCGCCTATAGTGGAGTGTATCTTTGCCTGCTGAAGTTTTGTATCGCCCCAGTCTATATCCACCTCGAACCCACCTCGTGCTTTTAAGCCTTTCACATTACCAGTAGTCCATCTTGTTGGGAGAGATGGCAGCAGATGTACGGCTCCGTCGTGGCTTTGCAGCAACATCTCTGCAATACCTGCAGTAGCGCCGAAGTTTCCGTCAATCTGGAAAGGAGGATGTGCATCGAATAGGTTCGGGAAGGTGCGTCCGTTAGGATATTTGTCGGCCTCTTCTTCTGAAGGCAGCAGCTTCAGCATGTTGCTCAAGATGGTTAGTGCATGGTTGCCGTCCAGCATACGTGCCCAGAAACAGATTTTCCAGCCAAGACTCCATCCTGTTGCCTCGTCGCCTCGTTGTGCCAATGTCTGTTTGGCAGCTGCAAACAGTTCGTTGTGTGAATAAGGGCTGATTTGGTTAGATGGGAAAAGACCGTACAGGTGTGATATGTGGCGATGCTGATTGTAAGGGTCGTCGACATCTTGCAGCCATTCCTGCAATTGCTTGTGCTTTCCAATCTGCATAGGCGGCAATTGGTCAATCGCATCTTTAAGTTTCTGTTGATAGGCTTCATCTTCGCCCAAGGCTTTAGCAGCATTGAGCGTGTTTGAAAGGGCATCGAATGCAATCTGGTTGTCCATTGTGCATCCAGCCGTGATGGGAGATGACTTTCCTGCTGGTGCCAGCTCTGGACTTACCGAAGGAACTACTACCAGCCATTTGTATGTAGGGTGCACCTGCATATAGTCAAGGTAGAAATCAGCCGTTCCCTTGATGACTGGGTACCATTCTTTCAGGAATTCTTTGTCGCCAGTGTACAGATAGTGCTGCCATAGGTGAGTGGCGAGCCATGCGCCTCCGTTTGGATACATGCCCCAGAATGCGCCATCGACAGGGCCTGCAACACGCCAGATGTCAGTGTTGTGGTGTGCCATCCAGCCATCGCACCCGTACATCGTTTGGGCAGTGACAGCTCCCGTCTCGCTCAAGTCCTTAATCATCGAGAATAGAGGTTCTGTTGTTTCTGGCAGATTGCAGACTTCGGCTGGCCAATAGTTCATCTCAGCGTTAATGTTGATGGTGTACTTTGAGTCCCAGGGTGCATCGCGCTTGTCGTTCCATACTCCTTGCAGGTTGGCAGGCTGTCCTCCGGGCTGTGAGGAAGATATGAGCAAGTATCTGCCGTAGTTGAACAGCAGCGCCACCATGCCCCAGTCTTTGCTGCCCGTAAATGCATCCAGTCGCTTGTCGGTTGGCAGCTGGCTGTTTTCTGTTGACGGCAACGTGAGCTTTACTCGGTTATATTGCTTCTGATAAGCCTCTATGTGACGTGCAAGCAGCGTTTCATAGTCATACTTGGATGCTTCGTCCAGATACTTTTGATTCTTGGCTGTGGCATCGCCCGACACGTCGTTGTAGTTCACGAAGTTTGTAGCTGCCGAAATGTATAAAGTGGTTGTTTTTGCTCCTCGCACGAGAATGATGCCGCTGCTGCCGCTGTTGGTCACAGTGCCATCGCTTTCCACGTGATACACGCATTCAGCATTCAGTTTGCTGTTGATGCCCTCGTGAGCCACTCCCTGTATGGTGGCAGAAATTCCCTTTGCGGCTTTCTTGTATTTAGTGCTGAAGGTGCATGAATGCTGGATGGTGAGGCTCATTTCCTTGTCGGACTCAATACGCATCACAATGATTCCGTCTGCCATTGAAGCAAAGGTGGTTCTGGAATATTGGTTCCCTCCAGATTTGAAACTGACTTTGGATAGTGCAGTTGTCAGGTCTAATTCTCGGTGATAGTCAGTTGTCCCATCGGATGGAAGACCCATAAACTTCACTTTCAGACTTCCAAGCGTGAGATACTTCATGCCGTGAGGCCCTTTGACGAACTGGTTGTTGATAAGGGTTTCAGCCTCAGATTCTTTTCCGTCAAAAATGAGCTGCCTGGCTTTGTCCAGATTGTTCAACGACGTGGTGCTGTTGTTGTGGTGGGGGCCTCCAGACCAGAATGTTTCTTCGTTTAGCTGAATTTCATCGGTCTGTACGCCTCCATACACCATTGCGCCCAAATGCGAGTTGCCGATGGGCAGTGCCTCCAGCCAGATGTCTGCTGGCTTGTCGTACCATAAACGTTCTGTGTTGTCGTCTTCTGCTATGGCAATCCCGCAGCACAGTGCCATAACCATAAAAAGTAAGATTTTTTTCATAGGAAAAAGTTAGAATTAATGTTACGGCAACAAAGTTACACATTTCCTTCTTATTTTTTCTTATAATAAAGTAACATATATTTACAAAAAAGAGTCTTTTTCAATGAAATGACTCTTTTTTATTGGGATAAAATGACGGGAATGTATCGTTTCACTTGATAGTTTGAAGAAACCTCTCAGTTGTTCTGGCTCGACATCGTGGGACCACCCCATTCCCATTCTTGTGCATCGCTGAAAACTCTCTTGCGAAATGCTGCACTTTGTACCTCAAAACAGGTGAGACTCTCACCTATACCACAGATGAGAGTCT
>JAUMXY010000032.1 GCA_030528885.1 Bacteroidales bacterium
ATGACACGAAGGGTAAGGTGCTGAAGAAGGCGGTGGTGTGGAAGGACTTGTATTTCTATCAGAAGAGCGATGCCATCTATCGGTTGACGGTGGAGTTTTGCAAGCGTTTTCTCCCTGCTCATGGCGACAGGACGGTGGACCAGATGGTGCAGGCGGCTCGTTCGGGCAAGCAGAACATCGTGGAGGGTAGCGAGGACGGACAGACGAGTTCGGAGATGGAGATTAAACTGATGAATGTGGCGCGCGGAAGTCTGCAAGAACTTCGTGCCGACTATCACGACTACCTGCACACGCATCATCTTTCGCTATGGGACATTGACAGCGAACGTCAGCGGAAACTGCGCGACTTCTGCCACTCGCATAACGACTACAGCGCCTACGCTCCCCTTGTGGCGAGGATGAACGACGAGGAGATGGCGAACCTGCTGCTCACCCTTTGCCACCAGACGGACAGGATGATGTGTGCCTATATAGAGAAACTGGAGAAGAGGTTTGTGACAGAGGGCGGCATCAAGGAGCGGATGCACGCTGCGAGGACGGGCTACCGCCAAGAGGTGGATGCCCGCCTGAAGGCGCTGGAGGAGGAGAACCAAAGACTGAAGAAGGAGAACGAGGAACTGAAGAAGAGGCTGGAGGAGAGAGGGGATAGGAGATAGGAGGGAATAGGCAGTCCTAGGCAATCCTAGGAAGTCCTAGGAAAGCCTAGGGGAGCCTAGGAAGACCTAGGAGCCCCTAAGAAATAAAGAAAAAACCAAAAAAGCAAGAGACAATGGAAGACCACAAAATCATTGTAGAGCAGGAACATACCACTGTGATGGCGCACTATGAGGTGTTGCCACGGGAGGAACGGGGCTACCAGAGCGAGGCTGAACTGGAAGCGGAGTTTATCAGGCAACTGGTGGGGCAAGGCTATGAGCGTGTGAACATCACCAGTGAGGCGCAACTGTTGGCGAACCTTCGACGGCAGATGGAACGCCTGAATGGGGTGACGCTCTCGGATAAGGAGTGGAAGCAACTGCTGGAAGGACATATCGCTTCGCCTCAGATGACGATTGAGGACAAGACGGAACGGATTCAACGCTCGGAAATTGTGAACATCACGCTTGACAATGGCGACTCGCAGAACATCAAACTGATAGACAAGCGTGACATCCACAACAACCACCTGCAGGTGCTGAACCAGTATGTGCCGGAAGGGGGGAAGTATGCTAACCGCTACGATGTGACCATCTTGGTGAATGGTCTGCCTTTGGTGCATGTGGAACTGAAACGGAGGGGCATTGACATCAAGGAGGCTTTCAACCAAATCAATCGCTATGAGAGGGATTCGTTTTGGGCAGGATGCGGGTTGTATGACTATGTGCAGGTGTTCATCATCTCGAACGGGACACAAACGAAATACTACTCCAACACCACCCGTTTTGCCCATGTGGCAACGGCGTCGAACAGTCAAAAGCAAAGGGTGAAGACGCAATCGCAGTCGTTTGAGTTCACCAGTTACTGGAGTGATGCGGAGAATAACCAGATATTGGATTTGCGGGATTTCACCCGCACCTTCATGACGAAGATGACACTGCTGAACGTGCTGACGAAGTATTGTGTGTTTACGGTGGATAAGAACCTGATGGTGATGCGTCCCTATCAGATAGCAGCCACGGAGCGGATTCTGCTGCGCATCAAACAGGCGACGATGAACAAGTGGCAGGGCACAATCAAGGCTGGTGGCTACATCTGGCACACGACAGGCAGCGGCAAGACACTCACCTCGTTCAAGACGGCGCAGTTGGCAAGCCAGTTGCCTTATGTGGACAAGGTGCTCTTTGTGGTGGATAGAAAGGATTTGGACTATCAGACGATGAAGGAGTATGACAACTTTGAAAAAGGTTGTGCCAACTCCAACACGTCGTCGAACATTCTGCAAAAGCAACTGAATGACCCTCACGACGGGAAGAAAATCATCATTACGACGATTCAGAAGCTGACCTCGCTGCTGAAGAAGAAAAAGGAGGTGTGGTGTGCGGACAAGCATGTGGTGATGATATTTGACGAGTGTCACAGAAGCCAGTTTGGCGACATGCACGTGATGGTGACTAAGGCTTTCAAGAAGTACTATCTGTTTGGCTTTACAGGCACTCCCATCAGCACCGCCAACATCGCCACAGGCAAGTATGCCAACCTGCGCACAACCGCACAGGCGTTTGGCGGTGAACTGGACGAGAAGGGAAATGCGACGAAGCCTTTGCACACCTACACCATCATCGATGCCATCAGAGACAAGAATGTGCTGAAGTTCAAGGTGGATTACATCCAGACGATGAAGATGAAGGATGATGTGGGGGACAAGAAGGTGTGGGGCATCGAGACGAAGGAGGCACTGATGGACGAGAAACGCATTGCGAACAACGTGCGCTACATTCTGGAGCATTATGCCCAAAAGACGAAGCAAAAGCAGCGATACACCTACAGTGTCATCACGAATGTGGCGGCTGTGGCAAAGAGCAACAAGACGGAAGCCGAGAAACGGAAGGACTTGCTGGGTGGCTTTAACTCGATATTGTGTGTGGAGAGCATTCCGATGGCGATAGCCTATTATAAGGAGTTTCAGAAGCAGCAGGAAGAAAGGGCTGAGAAACTGCGCATTGCCACCATCTTCACCTTCTCTGCCAACGAGGCCGAGGATGATGCGATGGGGCTGATGGACGATGAAGACCCTGCGGCAACGGAGGGGCTGGATGCCACATCGAGGGATTTCTTGGAACGTGCCATTGCGGAGTATAACGGATGGTTCGGCACCAAGTATTCGACAGACAGCGAGAAGTTCCAAAACTATTACAAGGACTTGTCGCTGCGCATGAAGAACAGAGAGGTGGATATGCTGATTGTGGTGAGCATGTTCCTGACGGGCTTTGATGCGAAGACACTGAACACGCTTTGGGTGGACAAGAACCTGCGCATGCACGGGCTCTTGCAAGCCTATAGCCGCACGAACCGAATCCTGAACAGCATCAAGGATTGCGGCAACATCGTGTGCTTCCGTAATCTGGAGAAGGAAACGAATGACTCGCTGGCTTTGTTTGGCGACACAGGTGCAAAGGGCATCGCCATCATGCGTCCCTTCAAGGATTACTATGAGGGATATGTGGACGAGAAGGGAAAGAAGCAAATGGGCTACATCGAGATTGTGGCAACACTGCTGGCTCAATTTGCTTTGCCACTCAACCCTCTGAACTTCTCGCTGGAGGAGAAGAAGCAATTTGTGAGATTGTTTGGTGCTTTCCTGAAGATGCAGAACCTGCTGAGCGTGTTTGACGAGTTTACGGAGGAGAAGCGGGGCATCTCTGAGTATGACAAACAGGATTACCTTTCTTGGTACATGGACCTGCGTGGGGAACTGGCGAACCCGGGAGGGGGTGAAGGAGGAACGAAGGATGACATTGTGGATGACTTGGTGTTTGAGACGGAACTGGTGAAGCAGATTCAGATAGACATTCCTTATATCCTGCAACTTATCAGGGAGTATCATGGCAAGAACGGGGAGGACAAGACCATCATCGTGAAGATTCAGAAGGCAGTAGATTCAAGCCCAGACCTGAGAGACAAGAAGGAACTGATTATGAAGTTCATCGAGCGCATGACACCAACGCCCGGGCAGATTTTGGACGAGCAGGAGGATGTGTATGATGAATGGAGCCAGTATGTGAGGGAAGAAAAGGAGAAGGAACTCAATGCCATCATCGAGGAGGAAAACCTGAAACCCGAAGAAACAAGAAAGTTTGTGAAACAGGCTTTTGCTGATGGCTATGTGACGACGACGGGTGTGGCTATTACGAAGGTGCTGCCTCCCATGCCTTTGTTTGGCGGCGGAGCGAAAGGTGGGTCGGCGCGTGAGGGGAAAAAAAGGAGGGTACTGGAAAGGCTGACTGCTTTCTTGGGCAGGTATGGGGGCTTGCTGTGGGACGGGCATGAGGAACAGGTGCCTGCTGCCTCTCCTTACTTGAGTTTGGAGGAAGACGTTTATTCTAGCAAGGCGGCTGAGGATGAAGCGTGAGCAGAGGGGGGATGTGAAGAAACTTTTCCTGAATTTGGAGAGTTCAAAACTGTTTTTTTGTATCTTTGCAACCTCTGTGATGCTTGATGGGCCGGCTTGGCTTTCGTGGTGATTGTTTAATTATGTTCATAAGATTTTGACTATGACTCCTAAAGAAGAAATAGAGCAGCTCAGGAAGGAGCTGGAACTGCATAACTATAATTATTATGTGTTGAATCAACCGACGATATCGGACTATGATTTCGATCAAATGATGCACAAACTGGAGGACTTGGAGATGTTTTACCCTCAGTATGCTGACCCGAATTCGCCTACGCAGCGGGTGGGGAGCGACTTGAGCCAGTCGTTTAAGGCGGTGGCGCACAAGTATCCGATGCTGTCGCTGGCAAACACTTATAACGAGGGCGAGGTGAGGGACTTCTACAATCGGGTGAAGGAAGGACTCGAGGGCGAGGAGTTTGAGATTTGTGCGGAGATGAAGTACGATGGCTTGAGCATTTCGCTGACGTATGTGGACGGGGAACTGGTGCAGGCTGTGACGAGGGGGGATGGTGTGAAGGGGGATGATGTGACGAACAATGTAAGGACTATCCGAACGATACCTTTGAAACTGAGAGAGGGCAGCGGCTATCCGCATGAGTTTGAGATTCGTGGAGAGATTCTGATGCCGTGGACTTCGTTTGAAAAGCTGAATGAGGAGCGGGCAAAGCGGGAGGAGCCGCTGTTTGCCAATCCGCGAAATGCGGCGAGCGGAACGCTGAAGTCGCAAAGTTCGAAGGTGGTGGCTCAGCGTGGTCTTGACGCGTACTTATATTATATATTAGGTGATGAGATTCCTGCGGATAGCTGCCATTACGAGAATTTGCAGATGGCGGCTTCGTGGGGCTTTAAGATTTCGCAGGGCATGAGGAAGTGCAAGACGGTGGAGGAGGTGCTGGATTGCATTGAGTATTGGGATGAAGAACGTAAGAATCTCCCTGTGGCGACGGATGGCATTGTGTTGAAGGTTAACTCGCTGCGCCAGCAACGGCATCTGGGCTATACGGCGAAGAGTCCCCGGTGGGCTATTGCCTATAAGTTCAAGGCGGAAAGGGCTTGCACGAGGCTGAATGAGGTGACTTATCAGGTGGGCAGGACTGGCGCTGTGACTCCTGTGGCGAACATGAGCCCGGTTCAGCTGGCTGGCACGGTGGTAAAGCGCGCCTCGCTGCATAATGCTGATGTGATGAGGGAGCTGGATTTGCACATTGGCGACATGGTGTATGTGGAGAAGGGGGGCGAGATTATCCCGAAGGTGGTAGGTGTGGATACCTCGCAACGTTCGGCAGATATGGAACCGGTGCGGTTTGCCCGACTGTGTCCTGAATGTGGCGCGGAACTGGTTCGCTTTGAGGGTGAAGCAGCGTATTACTGTCCTAACGACAGTGCTTGTCCTCCGCAGATTAAGGGGCGCATAGAGCATTTCATCTCGCGTAAGGCGATGAACATTGACAGCCTTGGTCCTGAAACGGTGGATGACTATTACCAGCGTGGTCTGATTCGGAATGTTGCGGATCTTTATACGCTGACGGTTGCGGCCATCTGTGGTTACAACAAGAATCGGGTGAGGTCTGCTCAGAAGGTGGTGGATGGCGTGAGGGCGACGTTGCAGGTACCGTTTGAACGGGTGGTCTTTGCTGTTGGCATCCGGTTTGTGGGTGAGACGACGGCAAAGCTGATTGCTCGTCACTTTAAGTCGATGGAGGCTTTGAGGAATGCCACAGTGGAGCAGCTGATGGAGGTGGATGGAGTAGGGATGGTGATTGCCGAGTCTGTGGTGAAGTATTTTCAAGACCCTGTGAATGCTGACATTATAGACCGGCTTGCTGGCTATGGGGTGCAGATGCAGCTTTCGGAAGAGCAATTGTCGGCACAGACGGACAAGCTGGCTGGCAAGAGTGTGGTGATTTCGGGTGTGTTCCAGAAGCATTCGCGTGACGAATATAAGGCGATGATTGAGCAGAACGGGGGAAAGAATGTGGGTAGCATCTCGAAAAAGACGTCTTTTGTCTTGGCGGGTGACAATATGGGACCTTCGAAATTGGAGAAGGCGCAGAGTCTTGGAGTAGAGATTGTGTCAGAGGAAGAATTCTTGCAGATGCTTGAATGAGATTGTCAAGTGCTTGTTAATGAGTTGTTTTTTTGTGGCATAAAGCGCGGTTCGTTCGCTGTTTGGATGTGTGAATGAGCGTGTTGCTAACTCGTGTTTGCAGTATTGTCAATTTCTCTGTGGTACAGAGGTTTTTTGTGCGCTTATTGTTATCGCTTATGTGTTTTTCGTCTTAATTTCTTCGCCAATCAAAAATAAATCAGTACCTTTGCACTCGATTAGATTTTTAGGTTAAGCTATTTGTTAGATATTTTTATGGCTAAAAAGATTATTAAGGAACCACGTTACATCTTTGAATCTAGCTGGGAAGTCTGCAACAAGGTTGGCGGTATATACACAGTGCTGTCCACACGTGCGAAGACGTTGCAGGATAAGTTTACGGATAAGGTTATTTTTATAGGTCCTGATTTTTGGGAGGGAAAAAAGAATCCTTTGTTTAAGGAGAATAAAACTTTGCTGGCTAAATGGAGAAAGCACGCTTTGCAGTACGATGGAGTGGCTTTGCGCATTGGACGCTGGCAGATACCGGGAGAGCCTATTGCTGTTTTGGTGGATTTCAAGCCTTTTTTTGAGAAGAGAAATGAGATTTTTGGTTGGGCTTGGGAAAATTACCAGGTGAACTCTCTGAATGCCTATGGCGATTATGATGAAAGTCTTATGTTCTCATGGGCTGCGGGCAAAGTTGTTGAGAGCTATTACAGATTCTTTGGCCTGACAAAGGAGGACAATGTGATATTTCAGGCGCATGAGTGGCAGACTTGTTTGGCAGCTCTTTATGTCAAGAGATATGTGCCAGAAGTGGCAACTATTTTTACGACTCATGCTACAACGATAGGACGTTCTATCGCTGGGAACAACAAGCCGCTGTATGATTATCTTGATGCCTACAATGGCGACCAGATGGCGGCTGAACTGAATGTTGAAGCTAAGCATTCTGTGGAAAAACAAGCTGCATGGAATGTGGATTGCTTTACGACAGTGAGTGACATCACGGGCAAGGAGTGTGTAGAGCTTCTTGATAAGCCTGCTGATGGAATCCTGATGAATGGTTTTGAGAATGATTTCGTTCCATTCCCTGCCGCAAAATTTAATGAGGCAAGAAAGAAGGCAAGAGAGGTGCTGTTGAACGTTGCGAACACATTGATGGGCACTCAACTGGGTGACGATACGGTGATTATTACTACCAGCGGACGATACGAGTATCAGAACAAAGGTGTTAATGTTTACGTGGATGCTCTGAATCGTTTGAGATGGGATGCCCGCTTGGAAAAGGACGTTCTTGCTTTTGTGATGGTCCCTGCTTGGATGAAGGAAGCCCGTGAAGATTTGAAGGTTGCTCTGAAAAACAAGAAACTTGATGGCGAGCCAATGGGTGATCCGCGCATTACGCATGTACTTCATGAACAGGAAGGCGACAAGGTTCTTGGTCAGTTGAATTGGCTGGATATTCACAACAGGAAAGAAGATAAAGTAAAAATTATATTTGTTCCTTGTTATTTGGATGGTAATGACGGCATTTTCAATATGCATTATTATGATTTGCTTATAGGAAACGACTTGACTGTTTTCCCATCCTACTATGAGCCTTGGGGGTATACCCCGACTGAGTCTGTCGCATTCCATGTGCCTTGTGTCACTACCGACTTGGCTGGGTTTGGACTTTGGGCTAACAGCCTTAAGAATGGCATGAGCGAGATTGAAGACGGTGTGAAGACTATCCATCGTTCTGATTATAATTTTGACGAAGTTAGCGATAGCATTCGCGACACTATTCTGAAGTTCTCGCAATTTGACAAGAAACAAGTGAATGCGGCACGCAAAAATGCGGCAAAGGTTGCAGAAAAGGCGCTTTGGAAGCATTTTATCGCATATTATTACGAGGCATACGATAACGCTCTGACTAAACGTGATGAGCGACTTAATAAATAAGAATTTTAAAAACCATTTCAATAAAAACAATTATGAAAATTCAGGCAAGTAATGCTAATATGCCAAATTGGCATGAAATTAGTGTAAAGTCGTCCGTTCCTGCTGCTCTCGAGCCGCTGAATGAGATTGCGCACAACATGTGGTGGTCTTGGAATAATGAAGTAGGCCACATCTTTCATGACATGGATGCTCAACTTTGGCATGATGTTAAGCAGAATCCTGTGCTTTTCCTTAGCCGCATGAACTATGAGAAGCTTGAGGAAATTGCTTCAGACAAGAAAATCGTTGATCGTATCAAGAAGGTGTACAAGGAGTTCCGTGCTTACATGGATGTCGAGCCAGATAAGAAGCGTCCATCCGTTGCTTATCTTTGTATGGAATACGGTCTGAGTCATGTACTCAAGATTTATTCTGGTGGTTTGGGTATCCTTGCAGGTGACTATGTGAAAGAGGCATCAGACTCTAACATCGATTTCTGTGCAGTAGGCTTCCTCTATCGTTACGGCTATTTCACTCAGACTCTGTCAATGGAGGGTCAGCAGGTTGCAAACTATGAGGCTCAGGTATTCCCTACATTGCCTATCGAACGTGAGCTTGACGAGAATGGCAAGCAGGTGGTAGTGGATGTTCCATACAACAATTATACTGTACACGCATTGGTTTGGCGTGTGAATGTAGGTCGTGTAAAGTTGTACTTGCTTGACACAGACAATGACATGAATTCAGAGTTTGACCGCTCTATCACGCATGCTCTTTATGGAGGAGACTGGGAAAACCGTATCAAGCAAGAGATTCTTCTGGGTATTGGTGGTATCTTGACTCTTAACAAGTTGGGTATCAAGAAAGATATTATCCATTGTAATGAAGGTCATGCAGCACTTGCAAACGTGCAGCGTCTTGTTGAGTTTGTTGAAAGCGGCATGACATTCAATGAAGCTCTTGAAGTCGTTCGTACTTCTTCTCTTTATACAGTGCACACTCCTGTTCCTGCAGGTCATGACTATTTTGATGAGGCACTCTTTGGTAAGTATATGTCTCAGTATCCTGCTAAGCTCGGAATCAGCTGGGATGAGTTCATCGGCATGGGTCGTGTAAATCCAGATGACAAGGGAGAGCGTTTCTGTATGTCAACATTCGCATGCAACACTTGCTCTTGGGTAAATGGTGTTAGCTGGCTCCACGGCAAGGTTTCTAAGGATATGTTCAACAGTGTTTGGAAGGGTTACTTCCCAGAAGAGCTTGACAATGTGGGCTATGTGACAAATGGTGTACACATGCCAACTTGGACTGCTTCTGAGTGGAAATCTGTTTATGCTAAGCATTTTGACAAGTCTCATCTTGCAGACCAGTCAAATCAGAAGATTTGGGAAGCTATTTACAACGTGCCCGATCAGGAGATTTGGAATACCCGCCTGGCGTTGAAGGCTAAGTTGATTGACTATATCAAGAAAGCGTTCAAAGAGGATTGGCTGAAGCATCAAGGTGACCCTTCTCGTATCGTTTCTATCGTAGAGAAGATTAATCCAAATGCATTGACAATTGGCTTTGCTCGCCGTTTTGCAACATATAAGCGTGCTCATTTGCTTTTCAGTGACCTCGATCGTCTTGCAAAGATTGTAAACAATCCTAACTATCCTGTACAGTTCTTGTTTGCAGGAAAGGCTCACCCTGCTGATGGTGGTGGTCAGGGTCTTATCAAGAAGATTTATGAGATTAGCCGTCGTCCAGAGTTCCTCGGAAAGATTATTTTCCTTGAGAACTATGACATGAAGCTTGCTCGTCGTCTTGTTACTGGTGTGGATATTTGGATGAACACTCCAACTCGTCCGCTTGAGGCTTCAGGTACTTCTGGTGAGAAGGCATTGATGAATGGTGTTGTCAATCTTTCTGTACTTGACGGATGGTGGCTTGAGGGCTATCGTGAGGGCGCAGGATGGGCTCTTACTGAAAAGCGTACATTCCAGAATCAGGAACAGCAGGACCAGCTGGATGCTGCAACTATCTACTCATTGCTTGAGAACGAGATTCTTCCACTTTACTATGCTCAGAATGATAAGGGATATTCTGAAGGATGGATTAAGACGGTGAAGAATTCTATTGCTCAGATTGCTCCTCATTACACAATGAAGCGTCAGCTGGATGACTATTTCACGAAGTTCTATTGCCCACTTGCTGAGCGTCGCGAAAAATTGTTCGCAGACAACTATAAGAAGGCAAAGGAAATTGCCGCATGGAAGGAACTTGTAGCTTCTCGTTGGGATGGCATTAAAGTGGTTTCATGCGAGAAAGAAGAGGATATCCTGAAGGGTGATGTCTTCTCTGGCAAGAAGTATAAGGTGAAATATGTGATTGACGAGCAAGGCTTGGACGATGCTGTTGGTCTTGAACTTGTTACAGTTCTCAAGGACGAAGAAGGCCGTGAGCACATCAGCCAGGTTGAACCATTTGAAGTTGTTAAGCGTGAAGGCAATCTCTATATGTTTGAAGGAGTACATGTTCTTCCTACTGCTGGCAGCTTTAAGGTGGCATGCCGTATGTATCCTAAGAATGTGGATCTTCCACATCGTCAGGACTTCTGTTATGTAAAGTGGATTGATTAATCTGCTGATAACCAAAAAAGTAAATAATTATATTGCACCATCTCAAAAGGGATGGTGCAATTTCCATTCTTATTCCTAAAGTATGAAGGCGAGTTTTTTTTATGTTTTCTTTTTGTTGTTGATGGTTGTGTCGACGGCATTTGCTCAAGGTGCGAGCAATGATAAAAAAGAGTCAGATGAGTATAAAAAATCGGTGATTCTTAAGGCTTATCGAAGCAATATGAAAAACAAAAATTATGCAGGTGCAAGAAAGGAATTAGATGGCGCAATGAAGAAATATCAAGAGGCGGCCAATGACGCACATTTATATAAATATAAGGTTGACGCATTGACTCAATTGATTGTTGCGGAGAATCGGAAGATTTATCTCAATTCGAGACCTGATACAGTTAGTTATTTTAATTATGTTTATGAACTGTATGTTACTGGATTGCTTTGTGATAGCCTTGAACAAAATGCTATGGAGGAAAAACGTTCCTTGGGCAAAAAGGCTAAGCCTAAATTAAGGAATGAAGTGCGTGTTTCGATGCTTTCTTATCGTAAGAATGTGTTGAATGCAGGAAAGTATTACTATAAAAAGAAAGATTATCCTAATGCATATAAATTCTTTGATATGTATGCGCGGACGAAGAATTCTGAAATCTTTATTGATAAAGATGGTACTTCGTTGATTACAGATCCTGATGATATGAAAGAAGTGGCATCATTGGCTGTTTTAAGTGCTTATGCATCATCGAATTATCAAGGTGTGACAACATATTTGGATGAAAGTCTGAAAGTTGATGGACTAAAGCCACAAATGTTAGAACTTGGCTCAAAGTCGGCTGCGGAACTGGGCGATACTGTTAGGATGTTGGAACTGTTGGAGAGTGGATTCCATGCCTATCCGGACATTGAGTATTTCTTTATGACGCTGATAAAGTTTTATAATGATTCGGGAGAGTATGATAAGGCATTGCAAAAAGTGCAGGCAATGATTGAGCTGTATCCAGAAAAGCGAGATTATTGGTATATGGCAGGTAAGGAACAGATGTTGCTTGAGATGTATAATGAGGCTTTGGTGTCTTTTGAGAGATGTGTTGAAATAGAAGCCGATGACGCTGAGGCTTATTCGTCCATTGGTAATATATATCTGCATGATGCTCAAGAAATGTATGCTCGTTTTGATGTGCCTATAACAGATCCTGCTTACTCTGAGAGAAAGGAATTGATTGATGCGCTTTACGAAAAGGCTTGCCGAGCTTTTGAACATGCAAAGCTGTTTGATGAGAACAATAAAGAACTTTGGATTTCGGGACTTCGCGAAACTTATTTCAAACTCAATAGAGGCAAGGAACTTCGTTCGTTGGAAAAATACAAATAGGGAAGCGATTGAAGAATGATTATAGTCGAGGGTAAATTGGACTCTCGACTATTTTTTTATCCCCTTAGAATGTTGAACAAAAAAGCGTACCCCTCGGGTCCGATATACCGTACCCCTCGGGTCCCCCTCGTCGGACCCGAGGGGTACGCTTTAGGAAGAGAGAAAATAAACTTACGGCTTCCCTGTGAGATTTGTTGGTGTGAAAAACTCTCAAACGGCTTATGCCGCTGTGATGAATCCTTATGTCGAACAGAGGTATGCAGAAGGGGATTTTTTGATGGTCATCTGATTGCAGATGTTCTATTCTTTGTACAGAATGCGCTTTTTTTGTATTTTTGTTTCAAATGCTGAAGAAAAAACAGCCTCAATTCCCGACTTAAGTTTTTTTTTCTTATCTTTGCATAGTTTTCATTATCTTCTAATTGACAAATCGTTCTAACCTTGAATGGCTACTAGTAAAGGAAAATCAAAAAATACAAATGGAAAGAAATATGCTGCAGCTCAGAAGGAAAAATTAACTGCAGGTGATTTTTTTTCTGGAGTGGGGAAAATAGAGATGTTCTCTTTTTGTTCCGGCTTCTTAATCGTAATGCTAGCACTTTTTATGCTGGTAGCATTTGTGTCGTATCTTTTTTCAGGAGAAGCGGATTATAGCTTGTTAGAGACTTGTGCCGACCCTTTTAATCAGAATTTGCAGTATAAAAATGTGTGTGGATCATTGGGAGCGATAGTTGCTTTCTATTTTATAAACAACCTTTTTGGCTTGGCATCGTTTCTGATACCTCCTTATCTCATCATATTAGGATTGAGGCTTATGCGCATATTCAAATTCACTCTTGTGCGTAAGTTTATCCTTTTTACGCTTTTAATGTTGTGGGTCAGCGTGTTTCTCGCAGCTTTTGGGTATTTGTTCCCTGTGTTTGAAGACTCTTTCGTTAACATCGGTGGCAATCATGGCGTCAATGTCGTGAAAATCCTGACCCAAGTGATTGGAATGCCTGGATTGATGGCAGTGCTTGTGATTTATGCTGTTGTTTATTTAATTTATCTGAGTGCGCGGACTATTGAGATTATTAGAAATGCTTTTAGGCTTAATTTCTTGAAGAAGATTAACCCGGAAAGAATAAAGCGTTTTGTGAATCGTGATAATGAAGAGGGTGTAGAAGATGCCGCTTCTGTGTGGGCTGCGGAAGAGTCCGAAGAAAAAGACGAGGATGTTGTTTCTGTTGCAGAAGAAACCAATGTCCGAAACGTTTTGGAATTTAATGATATAGAAGATTCTGAAGAGGAATTGAAAGATGTGGCTTCGGGCGACAAGCAGGAGGGTGAAGAGATACCTGAAGCTGCTTTTGAAGAAAGGAAAGAGCCAATTGCTGTTCAAAACACTTTGGATTTTGAGGCTGAGCCTACAGCAAACATGGACATTGAACTTAAAGAAACGGTGTTGGGGACAGGCAATATTCAGAGAGGCGATATTAACACTCCTTATGACCCCAAACTTGACTTGGAGCACTATAAGTATCCGAAACTGAGTCTGTTAAAAAAAGCTGATGATCAAGGCCCCCAGATTGATATGATTGAGCAGAATGCCAATAAGGATCGCATCATTCATGTTCTGAAAAATTTTGGGGTTGAAATAGCAAGTATCAAAGCAACCATTGGTCCAACCATTACATTATATGAAATCGTTCCAGCGGAAGGCACTCGAATAAGCAAAATACGTAATCTGGAGGATGATATAGCATTGTCTCTTGCTGCGGAAGGTATTCGTATCATAGCGCCAATTCCCGGCAAAGGTACTATTGGTATTGAGGTGCCCAATAAGAAAAAGTGCATTGTTTCTATGGAAAGCATCATCAATAGCCGTGTTTACCAGGAAAGCAAGATGGAATTGCCTTGTGCGGTAGGCAAGACCATCAGTAACGATGTCTTTATGTTTGACTTGGCAAAGGCACCTCACTTGCTGGTGGCTGGTGCAACAGGACAAGGTAAATCTGTCGGACTCAATGCTATCGTGACCTCATTGCTGTACAAGAAGCATCCGTCAGAACTTAAAATAGTGATGATTGACCCCAAAAAGGTTGAATTCAGCATATATAGTCCAATCGAAAACCATTTCTTGGCACGCTTGGAAGAGGAAGATGATTGTATCATCACGGATGTTCAGAAGGTGGTAAAGACGCTGAACTCCCTCTGCGTGTTGATGGATACTCGTTATGATTTGCTGAAGAAAGCACATGTACGCAATATAAAGGAGTATAACGAAAAGTACAAGAGTCGCCATCTTAATCCAGAGCATGGCCATGAGTACATGCCTTATATTGTCGTCATAGTGGATGAATTTGGCGATTTAATCATGACCGCAGGAAAAGAAGTTGAATTGCCTATTTGTCGTATCGCCCAGTTGGCTCGTGCAGTTGGTATTCATATGATTATAGCAACGCAGCGTCCGCAGGCAAGTATTATTAGTGGAGCGATTAAAACGAATTTCCCAACTCGTATCGCTTTTAAGGTTAGCTCGATGATGGACTCTCGTGTTATTCTTGACCGTTCTGGTGCAAACCAATTGATAGGTAAGGGTGATATGTTGTATCTCCAAGGAAGCGAACCTGTACGTGTACAATGTGCATTTGTGGATACGCCTGAAGTGAATGATATTTGTCATTTCATATCAGCTCAACAGTCTTATTTGCATCCGATGTTCTTGCCAGAGGTCGCCGATGCTGAGAGTGAAGGAAGTGGAGGTATGGGAATTGTTGATAAAGGTCATCTGGATCCGATGTTTTCCGAAGTAGCAAAGTTTGTGGTGAGCAATCAGAGTGGCTCGACTTCAATGATACAGCGTAATTTCTCTATAGGTTATAATCGTGCAGGAAAAATAATGGACCAATTGGAGAAGATGAGTGTTGTTGGCGCTCAAGTGGGAAGTAAGCCTCGTGAGGTCTTGATTAAGGATCTCTTAACTCTTGAAGGCCTGTTAAATACGCTGTGATAAAAGGAACTTATTGAATATTGCAACATGATGAAAAGATTTATCTTCACATTGGCGGTATTTGTTGCTTTCATGATGGTTCAAGCACAGAACGCAACAAAGATTTTGGATAAGACTGTTGCAGCGTTGAAAGCTGCTGGTGATGTTAAGATTAATTTTGTCCTTTCTATGGAGGACCAATCTTCTACAGGATATATCAAATTGAAAGAGAATAAATTCGTTGTTAATCTGGATGGATATATCATTTGGTTTGATGGAGAAACGATGTGGAATTATGTGAAGAGTAATCAAGAAGTGAATGTTACCAATCCTTCTCCGACGGAAATCTCTAGAATTAACCCTTATGCATTTCTGGCGTTCTATAAAAAAGGATATAGCGTGAGTTTGGGAAAGTCTACTTCTGATGAGTATGAAGTGGTGCTGATTGGCAATGAGTCTACTCAGTATAAGAACGTAGTTGTTCGAGTCAATAAATCCACTTATTTCCCCACCGCAATTCGATTGGACTCAACTCGTGGACCTTTGGTCACAGACATTAAATGCACCTCTTATTTGAAAAATCAAAAATATTCTGATAAAACATTTCGATTCGTAAAGAAAAATTTTCCGAATGTGGAAATTATTGATCTTAGGTGAAACGTCTTGTAATGAAAGTGATACGCCCTTTGTTGCTGTATAAATTAATCGCCCAGAATCATCGATGCCAAGTTCGTCGGCATCCATTGTTCGATAAAAATAGGGTGATGAAGGTAGTTTGTTATTTCATTATTGCATTTTGGGCTGTATATCTGGTTGTTTTGGGTGTTTCTTTCTATTCCCTTTTTAAGGAAACAGCTCTCGAGGCTTTTGATTGGATTGATGGTGGATTGATTTGGTTCTTAATTGCAGATTTCCTTGCTCGCTTCGTGATGCAAGATACGCCAGCTCAGAATATCAAACAATATAAATTGCTGAACATCCCCACAAAGTTCCTGCTGCATACCTTTTTGCTTCGTATGGGGGTGCAACGGTACAATCTTTTCTGGTTTTTTTTCTTTCTCCCATTTGGTCTACTTGCTGTGCCCCAGTTTTATGGTGTTGGGGGATTGGCTGGTTTTCTAATGGGATGGTGGATGGCGTTTGTCCTAAATAGCTATTGGTATTTGCTATGGAGAACATTGATGAATCGTAATTTGTTGTTTTGTATAATTCCCATTTCTTTTTATGTAGTGTTGGTGTATTGGGGCATTTTTCATAGCGTTGAAAACCAATGGCTGTTTAATGCTTCCATTCATTTAATGCGAGGTTTCTGTTTATGGAGACCTTGGGCTTTCTCTTTGCTGTTTTCTGTAATCGTGCTGCTATATGTCTTCAATTACCATTTTCAGAAAAAGGCTGTTTATCAGGAAATCTCCAAACAACATATTGACACCCCTGTGAGAAGTTTTGATATGAGATTTCTTGATAAATTTGGAATAGTGGGAGAGTATTTGAAATTGGAAATTAAATCAATGTTCCGCAACCTTGTTGTACGAAAACAGTTTGTAAATGGCGGGTTGTGTATGCTGATGCTATGTTCTTTGTTCTCCTTCTCGAATATCTATGACGAACTTCCTTTTATGCGCGTTTTTATTTGTGTGTATTGTTTCTCTTGTTTAGGTGTGATGACCCAAACATCGATAATGTGTGCGGAGGGAAATTATATTGATGGACTAATGGTGCATAAGGAGACGATTCTTTCTTTGTTGAGAGCTAAATATTATTTTCAGTGTCTTGTGCTGATTATTCCTGTTTTGTTCTCTTTGATGCCTATAATGGAAGGAAAATTGACAGTCTTAACGCTTTTGGGTTGCTTTTTGTTTACGTCAGGGGTTGTGTTCCCCTGTCTATTTCAGCTTGCCGTATATAATGATTCTACTATAAACTTAAATGAGAAAATAACGAGGTCGGGTAAAAACACGAAAATACAAATGTTAGTGTCTGCGGCTGCAATGTTTCTTCCGATGGCTTTCATGTTTGTTTTAGTCGAGATCTTCAGTGAAATGGTTGCGTCAATAGTTATGGCTTCTATAGGAGCGTTAGGCACTTTAATGCATCCGTTTTGGCTAAAAAGTGTTTATAATCGATTCATGAAACGACGTTATCAGAATATGGAAAGTTTTCGCAATTCAAGGTGATTTATGAATTTAACAATTGAGAATTTGACAAAGACCTTTCGAGGAAAGAAAGCTCTGGATATAGAACGCTATATTGTTCATAGTGGTGAAGTGGTCGGCTTGGTTGGTAATAACGGTGCGGGTAAAACTACGTTGTTCCGTATCGTATTAGATTTGCTGAAAGCAGACTCTGGCTATGTAAAGATAGGTGGAGAGATTGCTGGTCGTCCCTTTTCGTGTGACACGTCGAGGAGTGAAGATTGGAAATCGTATACGGGAGCATTTATCGACACTGGTTTTCTTATTGATTATCTAACCCCTGAAGAGTATTTTCGATTTTTAGCAAAAATAACAGGGATTGGTGATCGGTCTCTTGCTGAGCGTTTGGCGCACTTTGAGTGCTTTATGAATGGGGAAATTATTGGGCGGAAAACTCTTATCCGCAATCTTTCCATGGGTAATAAACAGAAGGTGGGCATTATTGGTGCAATGCTTCATTATCCTCAGCTTTTGATTCTTGATGAGCCTTTTAATTTCCTTGATCCAACATCACAATTGACGATGAAGTATTTGTTGGAATCCTATGCGAAAGAACAAAGAGCAACAATTATTGTCTCTTCACATAATTTAATACATACGTTAGATATTTGCAATCGTATAACATTGCTTGAACAAGGACGTATCATTAAAGATTATGATAGAGATTATGCTTTGTTGACTTCTGAAATAGAGGCATATTTCAGGGGAAACGTCAATATTTGAGTGAGTTAAAAAAGTTTTTCGTGTTTTTACTTTTTCGTACCGATTAAAAGCATTAAATTTGTATGGTTTTGTGGCGCTGAAAGGTGCCGCATGTTTCGTTTTGTATATTTTAGTTGAACTAACAATAATTTAATTATGAAAATTTCAAGAATTGATCACCTTGGAATAGGTGTGGAGAGCATTGAATCAGTGCTCCCTTATTTCGAGAATGTGCTTGGCTTGAAGTGCTATGCCGTTGAAGAAGTTGCAGACCAGAAGGTAAAGACTGCATTCCTTAAAGTTGGTGAAGTAAAGATTGAGCTCCTTGAGCCAACATCACCAGAATCTGCTATTGCTAAGTGGCTTGAGAAAGGCGGAAAAGGTGTACATCATGTAGCTTTTGCTGTTGAAGATGGTGTAGCTGAAGCTCTTGTTGAAGCAGAAAGCAAGGAAGTGCGTCTCATTGACAAAGCTCCCCGTCCAGGTGCAGAGCAAATGTCTATTGCGTTTCTTCATCCGAAATCAACAGCAGGAATTTTAACTGAACTTTGCGAACCACAGAATAAATAAAATTATGAGCAAACAGACAGAAAGAATACAGGAGCTTATCGAGCTCCGACAAAAGGCGCGTCTTGGTGGCGGCGAAAAAGCCATTGACAAACAGCACGCAAAAGGAAAGTTCACAGCACGTGAACGCATTACAATGCTTCTTGACGAAGGCAGCTTTGAAGAGTATGACATGTTTAAGCTTCATCGTTGTACCAACTTCGGCATGGAGAAAAAGCAGTATCTTGGTGATGGTGTTGTAACAGGTTCAGGTACAATAGGCGGCCGTCTTGTTTTCATCTTTGCCCAGGACTTTACTGTTAATGCAGGTTCTCTTTCAGAGACAATGGCACAGAAAATCTGTAAGATTATGGATATGGCCATGAAGGTTGGTGCTCCAGTCATCGGCCTTAACGACTCTGGTGGTGCGCGTATTCAGGAAGGTATCAATGCGCTTGCAGGTTATGCTGAAATCTTCCAGCGCAATATTATGGCGTCAGGTGTGGTTCCACAGATTTCTGGTATCTTTGGCCCATGTGCCGGCGGTGCTGTTTATTCACCTGCGCTTACAGACTTCACTCTCATGATGGAGAACACTTCATTCATGTTCCTCACAGGTCCAGCCGTTGTGAAGACTGTTACTGGCGAAGACGTTGACCAGGAAAGCCTTGGAGGTGCATCTGTACATTCTACAAAATCAGGTGTTACTCATTTCACAGCTTCAACAGAAGAAGAAGCAATGGCTATGATTCAGCAATTGATTTCATATATTCCTCAGAACAATCAAGAGGAGACTCCAATTGTTGAATGCACAGACCCAATCGACCGCCTTGAGGACTCTCTGAATGAGATTATTCCAGACAATCCAAATCAGGCATATGATATGTATAAAGTCATTGCTGCGACTGTTGACAATGGCGAATTCTTTGAAGTACAGCCACGCTATGCTCAGAACATCATCGTTGGTTTCGCACGATTCAACGGCCGTTCTGTTGGTATTGTTGCAAACCAACCATCAAAGTTTGCAGGTGTGCTTGACTGCAACGCTTCTCGTAAGGGTGCACGTTTCGTTCGTTTCTGCGATGCCTTCAACATCCCAATCGTCAGTTTCGTAGACGTTCCAGGCTTCCTCCCTGGTACAGGACAGGAATACAATGCTGTTATTCTTCATGGCGCTAAGCTGCTTTACGCTTATGGTGAGGCAACAGTTCCAAAGGTAACAGTTACACTCCGCAAGTCTTATGGAGGTTCACACATTGTGATGTCTTGTAAGCAACTTCGTGGTGACATTAACTATGCATGGCCATCTGCAGAAATCGCAGTGATGGGTGCAAGTGGTGCTGCTGCAGTGCTTTACGCTCGTGAGGCAAAACAGATAAAAGAAGAGGGTGGTGACGCAAAAGCATTCATTGCAGAAAAAGAAGAAGAGTATTCAAAGCTCTTTGCTAATCCATACAATGCAGCTAAATATGGCTACATTGATGATGTTATTGAGCCACGCAATACTCGATTCCGTGTTATTCGCGCTCTTGAACAGCTTGCTAACAAGTCGCTTACAAATCCTGCTAAGAAGCACGGCAATATTCCACTTTAATGCATGCGGTGATGCGGTAGTTGTAAACGAAAGCTTCGGCTGCTGCAAAACCCCTAAACCAATCAATAATGAAAAAGCTATTATCAATATTGTCACTCCTTGTAGCTTCTACAGCAGCTTTCGCTCAGGGTGCGCATGACTTCAAGCTCAATGAAGTTTATGTTCACAGTGATTCTGCTGGTTCGAGCTATGTGGATGAATATGGTCAGCCTGCTTCATGGATTGAAATCGAAAACACTTCTTATTCTACTCATAATTTAAGGAATTGTTTCTTGACCATCAATCCTGCAGTGCTTGACGAGAGTATGTCTGCGCCAGAAAGAGAAAAGCTCATGTCTGAGATTCCTGCTGGCGACCCACGCACTTCGCTTGCAGCAAAGCAGCGCCTCACTTTCTTTGCTGACGGAAATGTGAATCGTGGAACTCTTCACCTTAACTTCGAGCTTCCTGTGGGCGAGCCATTTACTGTATATCTTTTTGACGGAAATGCGGTAGACTTGCTCGACTCTGTACACGTAGAAGCACTTCCCTTAGGTTCAAGCTATGCTCGCATCAATGACGCGGAATGGCAAGTACTTGAGGAAGATAAGGTGACTCCAAACTCTCCCAATGTTGTGTTTAAGAACAAAAAAATACAAGAGTTTAAGGAGAAAGATCCTCATGGCATCGCTATGACACTCATGTGTATGGGTGTCGTGTTCCTCTGCCTCATCTTGCTGTTCGTCTTCTTCCATATCTTTGGTTGGGCTATGAATCGCGCCTCCATGTTGGCTCGTGTTCGCGCTATACGTGCTATACACAATCAGGCTTCCAAGGTAGTTGAGATGGCAAAGCAAGGTACAACAGAAACGAAGGGTATCGATATGGAGACATACACGGCTGTTATAGGTCTTGCTCTGCACGAATACTTTGGTGGTACTCATGACCTTGAGTCTGGCATTATCACGATTCATCAGAGCCATACCACATGGGCTGACAAGAGCCATGAACTTCGTGTAGTTCCACCACACCATCAAGCAGTAGAATTGAAAAAATAAACAATCATTTGCAGCAATCATGAAGCTGCGAGAGTTTAGGATGCCGATGAGAAACTCGCAATGGCTTATAAACTCAAAAAACTAAAATCAACATGAAAGAATATAATTATAAAATTAAAGGCGTTTCTTACAATGTGAAGATTAATGGCATTGAAGAAAGCGTGGCAAAGGTTGAAGTCAACGGTATCGAATTTGACGTTGATTTGGAAAAGCCTGTTGCTCAGCCCAAACCAGTTGTTCGTGCCGTAGCTGCTCCAGTTAAGACTATTGAAGCTCCGAAAGAGGCTCAAGAAGCTGTTGAGGCAGGTGTGTTAGCTGTACGTGCTCCACTTCCAGGAACTGTTAACGAAATCAAGGTTACAGTAGGACAGGAGGTTAAGATGGGAGAAACAGTTGTTGTTCTTGAGGCCATGAAGATGGAAAACAACATTGGTGCTGAACGAGGCGGAAAGGTGCTGGAAGTCAAAGTGGCAAAAGGCGACACCGTTATGGAAGGCGCAATCCTTGTCACTATCGGGTAACCCAATGTAAAATGATTAAATCGTAAATTATTATGATGTTACTCGAAAGTGTTTCTACCATGGATTTTATTGGAACAAAGCTTGCTGACTTCCTTACCTATACAGGCTTTGCTAATGTAGAGTGGGCCAACATCATCATGATAGCTGTTGGTGCTTTCTTCATCTGGCTTGCTATCGCTAAGGATTTTGAGCCGCTGCTTCTCATTCCAATAGGTCTTGGCATCATTTTGGGAAATATCCCATTCAAGGATGCCGGTCTTGAGATAGGTCTTTATGAGGACCATTCCGTACTTAATATCTTCTATCAGGGAGTTAGGCAAGGGTGGTATCCCCCTCTCGTATTCCTTGGCATTGGTGCCATGACCGACTTTTCGGCTTTGATTGCTAATCCAAAGTTGATGCTTATTGGTGCGGCAGCTCAGTTTGGTATCTTTGGTGCGTACATTGTAGCTCTTGCTTTGGGTTTTGAACCCAATCAAGCAGCAGGTATTGCAATTATTGGCGGTGCTGATGGTCCAACTGCCATCTTCCTTTCCAGCAAGTTGAGTCCAAATCTTATGGGTGCCATCGCTGTCTGCGCTTACTCTTACATGGCGCTTGTACCAGTTATCCAGCCTAGCATCATGAAGCTGCTCACAACAAAAGAACAGCGCCAAATCAAGATGAAGCCTGCGCGTCAGGTTAGTCAGACAGAGAAGATGCTTTTCCCAATTGTAGGTTTGCTCATTACAACATTTATTGTTCCATCAGGTCTTCCATTGCTTGGCATGCTCTTCTTTGGTAATCTCTTGAAAGAGTCAACAAAGACAACCCGATTGGCAAAGACTGCAGGCAATGCATTGAACGATATTGTTGTTATGCTTCTTGGACTTACTGTGGGTTGCTCAACGCAGGCATCAGAGTTCCTGACACTGAACACTATCTTTATCTTCATCATTGGAGCATGTGCATTTGTTGTTGCAACGGCAAGTGGTGTTCTTTTCGTGCATTTCATGAACCTTTTCTTGCCAAAGAGCCAGAAGCTTAATCCGCTCATTGGTAATGCTGGAGTTTCTGCTGTTCCAATGGCGGCGCGCATTTCGCAGCAGGAAGGACTCAAGGCTGACCCCCACAACTATCTGCTTATGCACGCAATGGGTCCGAACGTTGCAGGTGTCATCGGTTCAGCTGTGGCAGCCGGTGTATTGCTCGGATTCCTCTCATAAAGAGAATTTATAGTTTGCATATGATAACAGGAGGTGCTTGCAAAAAAGCGCCTCCTGTTTCGTTTATTCTCTCTCGGGTTTTATAGACCCCATCCAACTCATATTTTTAGACTGAAATGAGCCGTCTAGCATATTGTATAGGTGTATAGTTCGGTCTTTTCCTATTGAGTGACAAGGTGTTTTTTAACTATGTTATTTAAGCGTACCCCTCGGGTCCGACATACCGTACCCCTCGGGTCCACTGCATCGGACCCGAGGGGTACACTTTTTATGGTCTATATTTCTCGTAACTTTTCTAGGCTATTTTTTGTTGAGGAAATCACGTATCATACGAATGAGGTGGGAAAGCCCAATGATGCTGTTTATAGAACGAGTCTGGCCTATATGTAAAAAGAATAGGGGATGCACCTTTGGCGCATCCCCTGATTTTGGGTATAGTTAAAAGTCCTTAGAAAATGAGCTGTGCAAAGTTGTACAGGCCGTACTTCCATACAACGAAATCGTGCTGTCCGTCAGGATATTCGATGAGAGTGCATGGGACTTTGTTCTTGTCGCAGAATGCTTTAAGGCGTGTGCTGTTAAACATCAGACCATCTTTGTTGCCGCATACCATCCAAAGAAGTTTGTTGGCTTTCTTGGTTGCTTCTACGTCTGGGATGAGCTGCTCTGGCTGCTTGGTGTTGGGAGCTGAAGAGAATCCGCCAACATAAGCAAACTTGTCGAGGTTGCCGAGTCCGAAGTTGAGGGACTGACCACCACCCATAGAAAGACCTGCTACGGCACGGTTGGGCTGATCAGTGTAAGTGCTGTACTTGCCTTGGATGAATGGAATGAGGTCATCGATGAGGTCACGCTCGAAAATCTCGAAACCTTTAACCATCTCAGGGGCGTAAACGTTGCCCTCTGGCTTGTCGTTTGGCAATGCACGTCCGTTTGGCATTACGATAATCATTGGCTTAGCCTTGCCTTGTGCATAGAGGTTGTCCATGATGATGTTGGGGACGCCCTGCATCCATTCTTTGTGGTCTCCGCCAATGCCATGGAGGAGGTAGAGAACAGGATATTTCTTTGATTTGTCGTATTTAGGTGGCAGATATACGGTAACCTTGCGTGTGGTGCCTACTGTTGAAGATTTGTATTCCACTTCTTCAATTGTACCGCGTTCAATGCCTGCTGTTTCTTTGTCAAAGCCTTCTGGAGCAGCAATGTAATCGTTGAACTTAACATCGATTTGTGGTATTGGGCCAAACATGCCGCCTGGTTGTGCATTAGCTGCACCCATGGAGAGCGCTAAGAGCGCTGTGAGATAGAACTTTTTCATTTCTCTTTTAATTGTTTTGATAGTTTGTATTATAAAGGTGTTGTATGTGTTGCTAACTGTAAAAAGCTGCTTATTTTTGTGACGTTCTTATCTGGCAATGGTTTAATCTGTCTTCTTCTTTTTTTTGTCTTTTTCTTTGATTCTTTTCCGAATGGATTCGAAATCATGCCTCCATGATAGACCTATGCCCTGTGTGTTGAGTGTTGCTTTGGTGAAATAACGGTCATTGGTTTGGTTATAGGCTTTCAGATAGAGGTTTCCGTTCTTGTTCATGCGCCATTTTACTTCAAAGTCGCCAATGAAGCTGCCTTGGTCGGTAAGGGCATTGTCTCGATAGCCGAATGCTCCGTTGATGAGTAGTCTTTCATCGAACAGCCTTCCTTCAAGTATGCCTTCTACATCAAGGTCATCCCAGCCTTTTTCTCCTGTGGTGAGAGAAGAGCCGAAGTTCCAGTTGGCGTCATTGCCAATCATGTTGCTGAGCATCTGGTTGATTTGTCCGCTCAATGTGGAAGAAAGGAGCGAGTTCATGGCCTGTTCGGAATTGTTGCCCCCGTTGTTTCGTGCATATTCATTAGGATAGAATCGCCCGAGTCCAAGGAGATATATCATTTGGGTGTTCATCTCTTCTTCGGAGTTTATCATGGAACGGACGAGCTGACGGACTTCTTCGCTGACGTTGGGGATGTTCATGTCGAACTTGAAGTCCATGTTGCCGAGCTTGCCTGTAATATCGAGTATGCCGATGACTTTCACTTTGTTGTTTTGAGTGAATGCCGTTGTCGATGTCAGGTCGCTGAGAGGAACGGAATTGATGGTGTGGTGACAAATCAGATGGATGTTTGCATCGAATGGATTGCCGTTAAATTCAACCAACGAGCCTGGTTGCAATGCTAGGTCGCGGAAGATGATGTCTTGCAGGTACAGCCTATAGAATCCTGAATTGATATTGTAGTTGCCAAATAGCTGGAATGCTCCCTTGTTGTACCATTGAGCGGTCAGTTTGGCATTTCCGAAAGTCCTCATGTATCCATCTTCAACATTGTCCATGCGAAGCTTCACCTCACAGGCTGGTGTAAGGTTGATGTCGAAATTGATGAAGATGTCGCTGTTGTAGTTCTTCTTTGCTTCTTTCACGATGGTGAGCGAATCTTTTTCTGCATCTTTTATAGCAATGTTATCTTCACCAGGCAATGTGTAGGCAATCATATCGATTGACTGTAGCGAGTCTCGGTCACGGAACTCGATGAAGGTGTTGCCTGTAATTGCATCAGGTGTAGCTGCATCGTAGGCAAAAACAGAACCTTTAGTGGGCGTGACGCTTGCATTGACGTAAAGGGGATGCCCATCTGAGCCGCTGACGGTGAGAGCTCCATCGGCAAATACGGTAGCGAGAAATTTGTCGCTGTTGAATTCCTTCTCGTCGTATGCTAACAATTCATGCAGTTCCACGTTGAAGTCATACTTGAAGTTCTTCATGTTGCGGTGGGTTACTTGCCCGTTTAAGATAGAACGGTGCCCAAAGCGGTCGTAGATGCTTATGTCTTTGAAATCAAATAAGTACGGGCGTAGGTGTAACGTGTCGCCTTCTATGTGGTAAGGCACGTTGGTTGCACGTAGCCTAAGATTCATGTTGGGAACTGCATCACCCACGATGTTGACGTCGTTCAGAGGACCGATAATGCTGACAGGTCCCGTTACATAGCCGTTCGCTTCCTTGAAGACTCCGCCTAAGAAGCCATGTATGAAGGCAGCGTTAGTGTTGTGTGTTCCTACGTTGATTTGTATGTCGTTGCGGGCAGGAGAAACCCATCCGTTGACCGTCGTGATGCCTGTAATGTTTTTCTCTCTTCCCGTCAATCCGTCTGGAACAGAGTAAAGGTCGACAATGCGCCCCTCGACGGAGATGCCTTCCACTTCCTCATCCCAATGGGCGGTGATGTTGGCATTGCCTAATGGACCTTCTTGTATGGATAGGTCTTCGACAAACAGTTCTGCGTGGATGTTGGGTGTCCCTCCTCCAAGAACATTGTTGACTGTAGCCTGTCCTGATGCCTTTCCGGCAAAACGCACCACATGGAAATTGACGAGTGTCAGGAGGTATTTAATCTCCAAATTCTTCAATGTCGCGACAAGAGAGTCTTCTGGCGATTCTGAGGCTTTCCCGTCTATAGCCAGGAAACTGTTAGCGTTGTCGTTGGCAAATTTTACGTTGTGGCATTCTATATTCTTTTCGTAGAGAGAGATGCGCGATGGGGAGATGGTCCATGTAGTATCATTGATGACAGCACTTGATTTACGCAAGGAAATGTCTGTTTTCATGCGACCTAATGAGTCGCTGAACTGAATGACGGGAAGCAACTGCATCGTGATGTTGTTTCTTCCTGTCGTGTTGATATACATGTCGCTGTAGACGATGTTGTTATGTATGTCTGCAGCGAAGTCTAATTTTGTGGATGATGAAGGTATTTCCTCGTCGTTGCTTTCTTGGAATGTTGATGCTATGGCATGCACGTTCATGTTGCTGGCTGTGGTGTTGCATACCAAAGCTATGTCATCATAGCTTTTATTATTATAGTTAATGCAAGGGGCGTCTATGTTGAGAGACATCTGCTCTTTACGTGAATCAGAGTCGCCAAAAATCCGTACAGGCTTGGTGAGGGCAAAGCTGGTTGTGGTGAAGTTGTGCAGGACTGGATGGTCTTTGATAGTTATTTCATATTTGAAATCTGTTTCTGGAATACCTTGTTTGTGAATGATGATAGGCAAATGACGAGACAGCTGGTTTGTGAAGTTTGTGGTGATGTCTGCAAGAGATGCGCTGCCCTCGATTGTAGCAGCGAGCATCTCGCTGTCTATCGTGTAGAGGTTGATTCCGTTTTCTTGTTTAAGTGCCTTGAATGTAATGTCTTGAATAGGGAAGGCTGCTTCTTTTGTCGCGAGATTGATGTCATGAAGTTTTACATCTCCGTACAGATGTTTGAAATCCATTCCTGTCAAGCTTGCGGTTGCCTTTAACGATAGTTCTTCGTTTTTTTCAGATTGCGAGAAGTTCAGGTTGTTGAAGTTGATTTTGTCTAGGACAAAGTTCAGCTGTATATCCTTGAAAGGGTTGTCAACATAAGTAAAGTTTGCGTTGGCTTCGAGATTCTCATCGCTGATGTTGGCAAATCCTTTAACTCCTGAAGGTGTGCTTTGTGCTTCGATGTTGATGCCCTTGTAATTATAATTGTTGTATGTGAGGCTGTAAATTTCTCCTGTAGCTTCTGCTGTTGGCAGCGGGTCTGTTTGTTTTGTGTCGAAAAGAAAGTCAAAGGCGAAAGTGCTTTTCCCAAACTTTTCAGCATTAAGCAGCTTCCCTAAATGCATGCTGTCGCCATGCAGAGTTCCTGACACTGTCTTGTCTGCTCCATACATGACATCATAAGTTGTTGAGCCGAGTCCAGTTTGCAGCATTCCTTCAGAAAGCAACGTGGTGTCTGCATGATATTCAATGGTTCCTGTATACTCGATGTCGTGGAGATGGGCAATAAGGCTGTCTTCTGCGAGTTTGGGAATGAAGGCGGTCGTGATGCTACTAATCTTTTTGTGGCTAAGAGTCAACTCGGACACTTTTGAGTGGATGGTCCTTGTTTTGCTGTCAATGGGATTGGATATGTTGACGTTAGCTTTCAGCAGCATGTCTGTGCCTGAATGCACATGAATATCTGGTACTATGATTTCTTTTTCATCTCCTTCAATGCTGAAACTGAAGTTGATGGGGGCGCTGAGCGAGGATAATTTGTTGTAAAGTGGGGCTAATTCCTTGGGAATGATGGTGCCTTTTATAGGAGTGCTTTGAAGCATGAAAGTGCTATCTGCCTCAAAGTGGCTATATTCTATGCGGGCAGTATCGATTGCAACGTGGGAGTGGGGAAGTGATATGTTGAAATCTGTAAGTATGGCTTGCTGTCGGTTTGCTGTTATCTTGAATTGCGTGTCGTGAAGGGCAAGGCCTGAATTAAGTTCGCTGGCTTGCAGACGGCGAACTTGAATGTTGAGGGAGTCTTTGTTAAAGCATCGCAGGGCCACGTTCATTCCCAAATCGTGCAGATGGATGTGGTTGACATCGATGGTTTTGGGGAATTTCTTCTCAGCGTGTACATCGTAGCTGATATTGGCATGGCGTATGATGAAAGACCCTATGCGTAGGTCTGGTTGTGCTGTCTTTTTATCATCGTCTCCGCTGAGGGCATCAATAATGAACTGAAAGTTTGGGGCGCTTTTGGCTGATTTCTTATACAGCGTTGCTTCTGTCCCAAACAGCTGGGCTGTGCCGATGTCTATTTGGTTGGAGAAGAGCGAGAGGAGATTGATGCTTGCAGAGGCGCGCGCAATGCTTGCCATCTTGTTGCCTGTGGGTTCGTAGATGGTTATGTCGCTGATGATGATACGGTTTAGGAATCCAAGGCTGATGCTTTTTATTTCGACTTTAGTGTTCAGCTCATTTGACAGGATGTTGGCTGTCCAGTTTGCCAAGGCGTTTTGCATAAAGGGCAAACTGAACAGAAGAACAATGGCAGCATATAGTGCTACTATTGTTCCTGCAATGTTGACTAATATCTTTTCAAGCCTTTTCAAAATCCCTGTTACATCTATATAATATATATATGTGTGCGTCCTGTTGAAGCTTCAACTTTGCTGCTAAAGTTCCATCTTACGTTTAAAGTCTATCATCTTGATGGCTGTGATGGCACATTCGTCACCTTTGTTTCCCATTGTTCCTCCAGCTCTGTCCTCGGCTTGCTGCATGTCGAGGGTTGTGATTAATCCGTAGATGACCGGCTTCTCTTGTGTGGTGTTCAGACGTGAAAGGCCATATGTTGTTCCTTGGCAGATGTAACGGTCGTGTGGGGTGTCACCTCGAATGACACAGCCGATGGCGATGACTGCATCTACGTCTTTCTTGACCATTTGTGATGCTCCATAAATGAGTTCGAAGCTTCCTGGCACAGTCATGACGAGGATGTCCGAGAGAGCGACTCCGTGTTTGAGTAGTGTTTCCTTTGCTCCAGCCAGCAATGCTGCTGTGATGTTTTCATTCCATTCTGCCACGACAATGCCTATTTTCATGCCTGTTGCATCAGGTACAGAGTTGATGTCGTAGTCGGAAAGGTTGTGGTTCTTGGTAGCCATATAGTCTTATAAATATAAAAAGAGGAATTAGGACTCATCACCAGCTTTCTGGATAGCAGCGGTTTGTTCCTAATTCCTCATTCTTAATGTCTGTTCTTTATTATCTCTTTTTATTTTGTTGCGCGTTCGATGTACTTGTCAATTTCTTGAGCAACAGGGCTGCGGAAATATTTTGTTTTGATAGTGTTGTAAAGCTCCACAGCTTTATCGCTTTGGTTCATCGATTCATACACTTGACCTGCTTGGAGGAGGAATACAGGGCTTACTGCATCGTTGTTGGCTTTGTCGGCAGCCTCGATGAGAGTCTTGATGCCTTTCTCGTTGTCGCCTTTCTGGATGTAGAGGTTCCCAAGCGCTGCAATAGCTGATGGAGAGACAATGCCATCGTCTTGTGTTGAGAAATCTTCGAGGTACTTGATGGCTTCGTCAACCTTATCAGTCTTTGCGTATGACAGACCTGCATAAAGTTTTGCGAGATTTGCAGTTTTAGTTCCGCTGTACTCGTTGATGATTTTTACAAATCCCTTGCTGTTTCCGTCACCATTGAGTGCCTGCTCATATTGCTCTTGCGCAAATGCTACCTGAGCTATCGCAATGGCCTTCTGCGCGTCAAGTTCTTTGTCTGCCATCTGGTTCTTGTAGATATAGAAACCTGTTACGATTACAATGACAGCACCGATGATGATTGCTATCTTTTTCCAGTTTTTCTCGATGAAAGCCTCGCTCTTGTTGAGCTGCACGTCAAGTGCGATAGGCTCTTCTGTTTTTGGTTGTTGTTTCTTTGCCATGATATGTATTATATTTTTTACTTCGCAAAATTCATGCAAAATTAATACATTTTCCTTTAATATTAAAAGTTTTAATGAAAAATCTTTCTCATCTCTCTTACTTTTCTCGCCTTGAGGGCTTTTCTCGCAAACTGTATTCGGTCGCATGTTCTCCATCCCTTCCCTTGCGATTGCGAAACTTTGCCCTATGCCTCACAGACGTGGTTTCTTCTCCTAAAGAATAGATGCGCCCTGCAACGTCTTTACGTTGAGCCGTTTGCCGTAATTACGTTAAGCCGTGTAACGTAATTGCGGAGAACGTTGTGTTGCATTTGTAGTATAT
>JAUMXY010000007.1 GCA_030528885.1 Bacteroidales bacterium
GTCAATGTATCGCCCTCAATGAGCTCCGCCTCTGTCAGGCTCAGAGAAACAGCCTCCACCATGATTTCGCTAAACTCCACAAAGAGAACCGAGTCAGCATTCACCTCTGTCAGTTCCACACCCTCAGCAGAGGTCTTCCAGACGCAGCGATAATCACCCATTCCGTCAAGCTGGGGAAGGATGCCGTTGGTGTAGAGGGAGTCAGGAGTTTCTGAATGGCTGGTGGTATAGACGACCTTGAATACTCGCTCGCCATCGAGCACGGGATGGGTGTCGGTACCTATCAGCTGGCCGAAGGTTTCGCCCAACAGGTATGCCACTTCGCCCGACGCCATCTGGTCACTTGTCATGGTGGATTGTCCGTCGATGATGTCGTATTCGTATGTAGCAAAGATGTTCAGAGCATTGTCCTTCGCTGTGGTGCCACCGATGCAGGCAGCTACCTTGTCTCCGATGACCACTCCCAGACTGAATATGTTTTCGATGACGGCACCCTTATGGTTGTATCCGGCAACACCAGCACAGTTGGTCGTACCCTTGATGTCGCCCAAATTGTAGGAGTTGGTGAGCGTAGAGGTTGCCTGTGATACCGAACCGGTAACACCGCCAACATAGGTGGATGTGCCTGTGATTTGAGAATTGTTGATGCAACGGTCCACGCTGGTCTTGGTGCCCATGTAGGCTACGACGCCTGCCACATACTGCTTCGCGCTGACCTCGCCAGTCACTGTGATGCCGCTGATATGGCTGTTCATGATGTATCCGAAGAGCGCCTGGTAGGTCTCCGCATTGTGGATGTAGAGCCCCTCAATGGTGTGTCCGTCGCCCTCGAAGGTTCCCTGGTAGGCCGACTTTGACTTATTGCCACCGATAGGTGTCCAGTCGTATGCGCACAGGTCGATGTCATTCATGAGCTTGCCCGATATGCTGTAGTCGCCGCCGTTCACCTTGGCAGCAAACCATGCCAGCTCTGCGCCACTGGTGATTTGATAGACATCGTCCTTCAGCTCAGGTTCGGCGAGGGTGGTTCCGTCCCATCCGTTTTCGCCAGCCTTGACCATCTCGATGATGCAGGTCTGTTCGCCCTCAGCCCCGTCAGCAATCGTCAGCTTGCCGCGGAAGCAGCGGTAGCCCGGCTTTGAAGCCTTGATGATGTAATTGCCGTAAGTCGGGGTGTATATGCCCTCGGCATTGGGCTGCAAGGTGTCGCCATCCATGGTGATGGTGTAGTCGATGCTGTCCACGTCCGCCTGCAGGTTGAGGACGAAGCGCTTGATTTCACTAATAGGTATGCGCACATCGGGCAATTGTCCGAAATAGGTCTTGTGGGCGATGGCGGTGAAGTTGGGCGAGCGTCCCATGTTCTTGTCTATATTGCGATGTGCTCCAATAGGGTCGCCAAATCCATTCACCTGAATCACGCCCTCATCCATCACAAGCGTGTCCGCTGCCGAAGTGTCGTAGTCGGCAGGGATGTCGATCGTCACCGCCTGAGCCGAAGGAACCGAGCCGAAGGTGTATTGGCCGGCTCCGAGGATGAGCGACGAGCCGTTGGGGATGTTGTTGTAGGTCACATAAGCCGACATGTTGTAGATGCCTGCCAGCTTGTTGGCAGGGTGATGGAGCCCGCTGTACTGAATCTTGACCTGGTCGCCCGGCTGGAAGATGCTGCTTCCCTCTCGGCTGACGTTGGTAATCTCGCGATGGCAGGGCTTGGCAGTCAGCACCTGATAGATGGAGTTGCCCTGGGCATCGGTCAGCCTGACAATCTGCCGTCCCTCCTTGAGGAGCAGGGTGTATGACCCGTCTTCGTTCTTGCTCACTCCTTCGCTGCCGAAGCCATGGTAGGTGGCCATCTGCTCGCCGATGGTGGGGTATGCTATCTCCACATGGTCAACGCCTGTGGGGGTGAAGGTGTAGGTGGCACCCTCTTCAGTATCAAGATAGTAGAACACATCGTGCTCGGCATCGACATAGTTGCCGGCAGTCTTCAGGGCACCCTCATTGTAGGCCTCGTTGATCAGCATGTTGGGCTGCATGGCTGTGGCGGCGTCGCCTACAGACACGACGTATGCCGCTGTGTTTTCGGGCCAGATAGCGCCCCAGTACTCGCCGCCCATGTAGTTGGTCTTGGTGAGCGAGTCGGCCTTGGCATTGTACTTGTAGTAGTTCAGCGCAATGGCGTCGTAGGTCACCAGCACGATGGCCGTACCCTTGCCCACAGCCCTGATGGCAGACCATGGCTCCGTGGTGGGGTCGGCATTGTCAATCTCGATGACCCCAGTGCTGGGGTTGCCGTCGAGGTCGATGACCGTATAATGGAAGTCAGGCTCAAGGAAATAGTTGTTGGTCTGCGTGTCGGTCAGCTGCCATGAGCGCATGGGCAGCGTGCTGTAGGTATCGCCCACCTGGAGCTGCAAGTGTCCGCGCTCGTTGATATTGACAAGTATGTTGCCCGTCTCGTAGCCGCCATTCCAATTCACATCATGCTTGATGGTCTTGGGGCCGAAAGCCTCGTAGCTGCTGTCGGAAAATTTGAGGAATGAGTTTTCTCCCCCATCAATATCCATTGTGAAGTAGCCGCCCTGAGTAAGGCCGCCGGCTTTCCATGTGCGGAAGTTGTAAACCTGGTTGTCGGCAAGGCGGTAATGCACCTTCTTGACGCTTCCCTCCACAACGGTATTTGAAGGCTCCACTTTAGTGAAATTGGTGAAGTGGCTGAATTTCTTTCCGATAAACATTTCGGCATCAGCGGGCAGGGTTACCACGTATTCGCCCCCCATCGGTATGGCTCCGCTCACGGTTATGCCAGCCGTCAAGGTTCCACTTCGTTCGTTGGTCATGTAGCCCTCGGCCTGATGCTCTTCGCTGGGGACAAGTGACACATAATAGCTGTTGCCCGCAAGTGCCAGAAAGGTCTTGCGGCCAGCGGTGACGCTGTTGCCCAATGTCACCACCATGCGCTCGCCCTCGCGTGTTGACACATCTACGGAGACGGTATAGTCCTTGTCGGCCTCCCAATTGGTCTTGTCCTCATTCCTGTTGGTTGCATAGACCGTGTTGGTCAGGACCGCAAACTGTTGTGTGCTGTCGCTCGGTACGCCCCCGACGCTCAGTTCAATAATGCCATTCACTGTCGTTCCGTCTTTGGCATACGCCGTGAGCACATATACACCTTCGGGAGCATCAAACGTGTATGTCTGGCTTTCTGCCTCGCCCGTAGGGATGGCTTCTCCCGTAGCCTTATCCACAAAGGTCATCGTTGGTGAAGTCGCATTCATCTTCACAATCACATCGGCTGCCAGCAGATTCGTGCAACCTGCAAGCATTGCAGCCAAAGTAAAGACTAACTTTCTCATAATCTGTAATTTTTAAGTAAATATTTAATGTTTGTATATCTTCTTTCCGCTGTGGATATAGATTCCTCTTGCAGGAGTCATGCCTGCAGGCCGTCCTTGCAAGTCAAATCTCCCATCGGCTTTTGCAGGCTTGCCCCTATCCGCTGTCTGCTCTATGCCGGTGAAGTCAGCTCCATGGGGCGGAAGCGCTAGGAAGTGCGCTGGGTTGATATAGACCTTATGTCGGCCGAGGAAGACACCTTCGGGCGACCACTGCATCAACGCCCCAGCAGCAGCAAAAGAGCCTGCATCGGTGGCATAGATGTATCCGGTATAGGGGTTGACATACACGCCATACGGCATGCCTATCGCTTTCAGGTCATCAAGCATCGTTCCGGGCAATGATTCATTGACTCCTCCACCCCCTTCTGTAAGCATCACCTCGCGTGGGTCGATGACAACGTAGTTGAACTGGTATTCGTTGGTGTAATAGGAGAATCGCGCGCCAATGGCCAGGAAGTTGCCATCGAGCATGGTGCAGCTGTAGGTGGAGGCGTACTCCAGCACGACAAAGCAGTCGTCGCCGCCGTCAAGAGCCTTGTCGCAGTCGAAGATGACTGTGGCGGCTGGGACATCGTAGTAGTCGCCCGGAGAGTTGATGCACAGGTACCGGCCCGACTGCGAGAGCTTGCCATAGAGGTTGATCTGCCCGGTGTCGATGTTCTTCTCCAGCTGCATGGTCTCGGCGTTGATGATGCTCACGGTCGTCTCATAGTCGTGGTCTTCCTGAAATGAGTATCCGCCTGTGTTGGCCACGAAGAGATAGCCTTTGTAATAGGCGATTCCCTCTGGCTCGTATCCGACCTCGCAGGTCGCGACGACCTCAAATGTCTGGATGTCTATCTTCGCCACATAGCCCCTCGTAAATGTGTCAAAGCCATGGATGGTGCCGCACTCATGCCCATAGGAGGACACATACACATATCGTCCGTCTGTGGCGAGCTTGCGGTTGTTGGGCACGTCCTCCGTCTCTGCCACGCGCTTTCCGTCGGGCGATATGAATTGGATGATGTTGCTCCAGTTGACGGTGATTGCAATCAGGCTGTCGTTGATCTGGATGATGTCGTTAGGGGTATCGCCCAGCTTCCTTTTGTTGACATCCCTGAACCACTGGTTGCTGACCACCTCGCCGTCTTCAAAATAGGTGATTTTGCCATTGTCGGCCTGCCAGTTTCCTTCGTTCAGCAGGATGATGCGCTCCTGGCCGCGCATCGTGGCGGCGATGGAGCAGATGAGTAGTAGAATCAGTTTTTTCATATTCCCAATGATAATGTTAGCTTGTAGTTGCGCCCGGGCATGGGATAGCGCGGGATGTGCTCGTACTGCTTGTCGAGCAGGTCGCACACCTCAAGGCATACGCTCCAGTTCGTCTTGTTCATCAGGCGCGAGTAGGTGAGCTTCATGTCGATATTGTGATAAGGCTTCAGCACATCGTCGGGGTCGGCGTAGCTCCACATGCGTTCGCCCACGTAGAGGTAGGAGGTGGAGAGCTGCAGGTTCCGCCAGCCGATGACGGAGGTGATGCCCGATGAGAGCGTGGGCGAGTAGCAGATGGACTTGTCATAGGTGTCCGCATCGTCGGGGTCGGTGCGGTTCAGGTCGCGCTGCCAGGTCAGCGAAGTGAGCAGCGAGAAGAACCAGTCGTCAGTCTGGTAACGACCTTGCGCGGTAGCATTGACACCTCGGCAGAAAGTGTAGCCGTAGTTCATCATCGACCATGTATAGGTACCCTTCAGGGGCAGGCACACGATGCGGTTCTCAATCTTGTTCTGATAGACATCTGCCTGTGCCGAGACGTTCCAGCGCGGAGAATCGAAGTGGTATTCTGCACCGAGGTTGAGCTGCTTGGTGTATTCGGGCTTCAGGTTGCGGTTGCCCACCTGTGTGTAGTAGAGGTCGTTGAGGGTGGGCGCGCGGAATATCTTCTTGTACCATGCGCGGAGCGTCAGCCCTCCCTGCGTGTAGGCAAGAGAGAGTGCCGGTGTCCAGCGGTCCAGGGGGTCGGCTGCGCCCACATGGGCAAAGGTGGCATCGTGGTAATGCTGATGCAGCAGCGATGCCGCTGCCTGCAATCCTTGCCAGCTGGCCTTTGCCGCCACCACCTGCTTCTGGTCAAGGCGCAACACATCGTCAAACTTCTTCAGGTCTGCCGACAGCTTGCTGTAGCGCACATCATAGCTTGCCGAGAGCGAAAGCCACGACCAAGGAGCGAAAGCATAGCACAGCGCCCCATATCCATCCTGCTGGTGATAATGATTGTTTACACGAGCCGTATTATGGTTCTCAGGATAGTCAGTGCAATAGCGCAGATACTCATTGGTGTACTTAGCATTGAGCTTCACCTGGTGGCGCTCCGCAAACTGCGCCTGATACGACGCCTGCACAAAGAAGTCGCGGTCCCACTCACGACCCACATTGACATACTTGTCGCTCAGCCGCCTCACAATGCCACCCGGGCAGCCGCGCTCACTATCGTAATAATAGATGTGCGACGAGAAACCACCCCTGAACAGGGCACCCTCCACACGTCCGTAGCGTATGTCGCTGTTCGTGCGGCGCCCCACCGTATCCTCATGCTCCGAGCGATAGCGGAAAGGGTAGTCGCCACGCGAGTCAGTCCACTCCCCATCCACAAAGCCGCTCCATCCTCCCCTCTCAAACTGAGCATTCACCTTCGCCATAAAAGTAGTAAACGAAGCCCTGCGCACCTGCACCGCCAGCGAGTCCCCAGCAGGTCTTCGAGTGTGCAGATACACAGTAGCGCCCGAAGCAAACTCCGAGGCAGACTGGCACACGTCCAGCTTATTCGCATTGAAAAGCGACACGCTCTCCATCGCCGACAGAGAGAACTTGCCCAAGTCCACAGTGCCATTCTGCGCATTCGTGATGCGTATGCCATCCACATAAACACCCACATGTTGCGCACCGAGCGACCTCACATTGATAGTCTTCAAGCCCCCCAGACCGCCATAGTCCTTAATCTGCACACCAGCAAAGTACTTCAAGGCATCAGCCACCGACGTGCTGCTCAGCGCCCGAAGCTCCTCCCCCTGCAAGGTCTGCGAGGTAGCCATGGTGCGCACCGAGCGCCGAGCAGCCACCGTCACCTCCTGCAGCAGCCTCACGCTGTCAGCCCCTGCCGCCAGCAGCCCCGTCCCATCGCCCGGCGCCATGCCGCCCGATGCCGCCGACACAGCCAAAGCCGCCCCTGTCAGGGCAGCTGCCAACATACTTCTTAAACTCATGCCATCCATATCCTGTCATTCAAGTTCATCCCTCCCCGAACACAGGTATGCATACAGTACACTCCGATAAAACACACACGCATAGCTCGCCGTTGTCCGTTGTCCGTGCGAAAGCCATGTATGGCATCATCGATTCTCTCCGTAGTCCTGCGTCAAGAATGCAATAAAAACACGTCACGGTCGGTCTTCTGACTTATCCCATCTATTGCGCCTTCCCAACGTCCCCAGCGTCAGTGGCTATGCATGCAATAGACAAAAGGTGAAAAAGGGACTTACAGCAGCAGGTACTGTTCCAGATTCGCACTGGATTCCCGTTAATCCGACTCCCTGTGTCGGGCTCGGAAACCGTAAACTGGCGGCAAAGGTAATGCTTTTTTCTTTTTTGGCAATGGGTTTGAAGGGATTTTTTGGAAGGGGGGGAAAGAAAAACGTGAACCGCTGGGGGTGCGGCTCACGTTGTCGTCTGTTGCTGTGGTTTCTTTTATTTCTGTTTCTCCAGCTTTGCGTTTTTTTCGATGCTCCAGCCCTCGCGCTTCAGCAGTCCGCAGTCGTCGCCCTGGAACATCTTGGCTGCCTCCTTGTCGCCCTTCAGCTGCCAGTTGAGCCAAGCGAGGGCTACGATGGAGTACTCGCCGCCATGGGGCTGTCCGTAGGTGCCTCCGTGACCTACGGGGAGGTTGGTGGCGCAAGCTGGAACATGGTCTATTCGCTTGAAGTCGTCCATTCCATTGCCATAGGCGATGTCGCTCTCGCCTCCCAGCATATACATGATGGAAGAATGTATCTCCTTCAGCTTTGACTTGGGTGGCATCGGCATTCCGCCTACTGCACTGCCTGCATTTTCCTGATTGAAGAGTCCGCTGTTGCACACCATCAGCGTCTTGATGCGCTTGTCGGCACAGTTGTAGAGTGTCTGCAAGCCGCCGCATGACATGCCAGCCACGCAGATGTTCTTCACGTCTATCTTGCCATAGTAGGGTGAGGTCTTGTCGGCATTCACTTTCTCCACCCAGTCCATCGCCTCAATCTGCTGTTCGGTGGTGGACATGGGACCGTGGTATCTCTCGCCCTCCTTGGGCATATAGCCTGTAGCCACGACGATGTAGCCGTGAGATGCTATCTCGTTGAGGAACTTGTAGTGCTCGAAGGGGGAGTTGTTGCAGGCGCCATTGCCCCACACCAGCACGGGGAGGGGATTCTTCTTGCCGAAAGCCGACAAGTCCTGCGGCACGAAGATGGTGTGTGCATCGATGGATGCCTCTTCCTTCATGATTGCCTTGTAGGGGCCTGTTCCGCCCTCTTCCACTACTCGCGAATCTGTTCCTTCTCCTGCTGGAACAAAACTCATGCTGACAGCGCCCAGCACCGCCAGACCTGCTGCTGCAAAAGCAGCACGAAAAACTTTCTTTACATTCATAGGTGATGATTGGATGAAATGATAAATATTGATTACAGAGAGTTACTTGACCATCCAGACCTTCAGGCAGATGAGCCCGTTCTCGCCTCCCATGCTGGGCTGGCATACAAAGATGGCATTGTTCAGCCACGCATACTTGCTGTCCATCGGAGCCTCGAACTGGGGAGCCGTGCGGAAATAAAACTGGGGGTTCCCATTCGCATCCTTGCCCGTGCAGATGAGCCCCCTGTTGCGGATGTGGATGTTCACGCCGTCATCCGTCTTGATGCTATAGATAGCCTCCAGCTCCGTGCGCCCGTGCGCATTGTCCTGCAACTGGTAGTCTGCGCCGCCCGGCAAGATGGTGCCCTTCATCTTAGGTCCCTCAAACGTGCCGCCCACAATCGGAATGACAAAACGGTTGCCATGCGAAGTCTGTCCCACCTGATAGGCTCCCTCGCATTTTACCTTCAATTCAACGACAAACTCCAACTGCGGAGTCTCGTCCTGTGCCTTCGCGCCTACGAAGCACACCAGCAGCATGGCTGCCAACAAAAGTCTTTTCATTTTTCTGATTAGTAGTAATTAGATAGATAATAGATGGCAAAGATAAGTCTTTTACATGGAAAAACACGATTGTCTATCATTTTTTTTGTACTTTTGTGGCATTAAAAGGATTTACACATGAATTTTACAAGCGAATACATGGAACAACTGCTCCTCGAGTTTCAAGGCTTATTAGGAAACTGGAGCATCCTGTGCAAACCCATCATCATCCTGGCCATCCTGCTGCTGGCATGGCTGTCGGACATCGTATGCCGCAAGGGATTTAAGCCGCTGGTGCGAAAGATTGTGCGAAAGACAAACTTTTCATGGGACGACATGCTGTTCAACGACCGAGTGCTTGACAACCTGTGCCACATCGTTCCGGCGCTTGTCGTGTACACCCTCCTGCCCATGGCCTTCTTCGATAAGCCCTTAGTGCTCCTTGCGCTGACCAAGCTGGGCGAAGTCTATCTGCTGGTGATGATACTGAAGCTGCTGCTCTGCTTCCTGCGCTCCCTCTACCTCATTACAGAAAACCGCAGCAAGGACAGCAACCGACCGCTGAAAGGCATCTACCAGATGGTGCAGGTACTGGTCGTATGCATCGGCGTCATCCTCGTGTTCAGCATCCTGTTCGGCAAGTCACCTATCGACCTTCTGGTCGGTTTGGGAGCAGCAGCAACAGTGCTGATGCTCATCTTCAAAGACACCATCGTCGGACTCGTCTCCGGCGTACAGCTGGCAGCCAACGACATGCTGCGCAAGGGCGACTGGATAGCCCTGCCCAAGCACGGAGTGGACGGACGCGTGGAGGAAGTGAACCTCACCACCGTCAAAGTGCGCAACTGGGACAAGACCATCTACACGATTCCGCCTTATACGCTGGTCAGCGAAGCATTCCAAAACTGGCGAGGCATGGAGCAAGACAGCGCAGGACGCAGAGTGAAGCGCCATGTGCGCCTCGACATGAGCACCGTACGCTTCTGCACAAAAGAAGAAAAAGCACGTTACCTGTCAGAAGGACTGCTGACCAATGAAGAGGCCGCCGGAGAAATCTCCAACAGCACTGTCTTCCGACGCCATCTGATGCAGCACCTGACCCAACGGAAAGATGTCAACTCCGACATGACCATCATGGTGCGCCAGCTTCAGCCCACAGAGCACGGCCTGCCGCTTGAATTGTACTTCTTCACGGCCGACAAAGACTGGGGCAAGCACGAGACCGTTCAAGCCGACATCTTCGACTACGTCATCTCCTCCGTTCCCCGTTTCGGACTCCGTGTGTTCCAAAGCCCATCGGGCGAAGATTTAAGGAAACTATCCTAACCGAAAAATCAGCGGAGGGACATCGCGATGCCTCTCCGCCGATTTTTCTCTCATTCCACCCAATTCTCTCTATCTAGATTTCTATATCCTATTGCCTCAGCGATGTGGTGACTCTGCACCTGCTCAACTCCTTCAAGGTCGGCGATGGTACGTGAGACCTTAAGGATGCGGTCATAGGCACGGGCTGAAAGAGTGAACTTCTTCATGGCGGTGCGCAGAAGGTTGAGAGCCGCATCGTCGAGCTGCACATACTTCTGCAACAGCGAGGTGTTCATCTGAGCATTGCAATGCACACCCTTAACGTCTTGGTATCGCTCCACCTGTATCTGGCGCGCCTTGAGCACTCGCTCGCGTATGGCTGACGACGGTTCCCCTTTGGGTGACTTAGCCATATCCTCGAACGGCACGCTTTCCACTTCAACCTGCAAGTCGATACGGTCCATGAGCGGTCCGCTGATTTTGTTCATGTAGCGCTGTATCTGCGCTGGAGTACAGACGCAACTGCGGGTCGGATGGTGGTGATAGCCACAGGGACAGGGGTTCATGCTCGCAACAAGCATGAAGAAACAAGGAAGGGTGAGACTGTATCGGGAACGGGAGATGGTAATGATACGATCTTCAAGGGGTTGCCGAAGCGTCTCGAGAACTGAGCGACTGAACTCAGGCAGCTCGTCGAGAAAGAGCACGCCATGATGCGCCAAGCAAATTTCTCCAGGCATAAAGGTGTTGCCACCACCAACAAGGGCTACATCAGACACGGTATGATGCGGGGCGCGGAAGGGGCGCTGGCTTATCAGCGAGTCCTCTTTCTTCAATTTCCCTGCAATGGAATGTATCTGTGTCGTCTCAAGGCTCTCGCTCAACGTGAGAGGGGGCAAGATGGAGGGAAGGCGTTTCGCCATCATGGACTTGCCACACCCGGGACTGCCCACAAGGATGATGTTATGTCCGCCTGCAGCTGCCACCTCAAAGGCACGCTTAACGTTTTCTTGCCCGCGCACTTCATCGAAATCGATGTCGTAACAGAAGAGGTGGGAATAAAACTCTTCGCGGGTATTGACATGAGTAGGCTCGATAGAAAGGGAACCATTGAAAAAGCCTACGATATCGTTGAGATGACTGACGCCATAGACTTTGAGCTTGTTGACAACAGCAGCCTCGCGGGCATTTTCTGCGGGAACGAACAAGGCTTCATAGCCCATCTCTCGTGCCTTGACAGATATTGGCAAGACACCTTTGACAGGCAGGATGCTCCCGTCAAGCCCCAGTTCGCCAACAAACATGTAACGGTCGGGGGTCTCTATCTTCAAAAACTCAAAGGAGAGCATCACGCCTACAGCCATAGGCAAGTCGAAACCTGAGCCTTCCTTCCGCACGTCGGCTGGTGCCAAATTGACGACAACAGACCTGAAGGGGGCTTTGTAACCATTGACACGAAGGGCAGACTGCACTCGTTCTTGACTCTCTTTCACAGCATTGTCGGGCAGTCCCACAATGGAAAAGCGCGAGTTTTGTCCTCCATCGAAGTTATCCACCTCGATAGTCACTTCCATGGCCTCCAAGCCTGACAATGTTGCGCTATGAACCTTTGCCAGCATAGTGATTAAGGGGTATTGCTTTCTTTTCCCAAGTATTTCTCTAGCATCTTGTCTATTCCCTGCACGTCGCGGCTTCGCTCCAGCACCTGATGATTCTTGTCGGTAAGCAGATAGAGGGGGACAGCATCTATGCCAAGGTGGCGTATGGCGGGTGACTCGAAAGCAAGTCCGTCGCAATAGTGCTCTATGCCGTTGACGGTGTCGGGGCGGATGGCGTCCTCCCATCGGTATCGCTGTATGTCAAGCGAAATGGCAACGATGCGCAGGCTGTCGGTGTCTTTGTATTTTCCGCTTGCGCTCCTCAGCTTCCACAGCACGTCATAGCCTCCCGACTGCCAGGTGGACCAGAGGGCAATGAGGTTGTACTCTTTGGTCTGATGCCACAGAGGGGTGGATGTCTTGTCTTTCTGCACAAGGAGTGGATTGGGGAGTGTCTTGCCAGGCTGTCCCTGCTCGGCTATGGCTATCTTGCTTTCTAAATCGAGCAGATAGTGGCTGTGCGGCTGTTTCTGCTTGATGACACGCAACAATTCGGTTGTCTCGGTTGCGCTGACGTTCTCGTTCTGAACGAAGTACTGATCGAGCAGATAGATGGCTGCCTGTGTGTGTGGATGCTCTTGGATGTAGCTGCGCGCGGTGGCGGTGAGCTCGGTCGGATTTTGGTCGTAGGTGTCCTGACGGAACTGATTCATGAGATGGTTCTCATCACTGCCCTTGACGGTATAGCTCTTCAGGTCGTTGGCTGTCGCTGTGTAGGTGAGGTCTTCACCTGGCCCTACGAATATCACCTGCTCCATGCCGTTGGGAAGGACGAGGATGCAGGGCTTGACGCGGCTTGCCTGTCCACGGTAAAGGAAACGGCCAGCCTGCAGGGTGAGCGTGTCAATCCGAGCTTCGTCTCCTGACAGGTTGTAGATGTAGAGCTGACCTGCCTGCATGTCGCTGAAGCTGCCTCGGATGCGGAAGGAGTTTCCATCCTGTCCGCATGAGGTCAGCGCCAGCATGATGGCTGCATATATATATAATATGTGTAGATGGCGTTTCACTATCACATGTTGTAGTCAGAGAATTCAGCGTCGTTAGCAGCTCTCTTTGCCAGTGAGGGGTCGAGGGCAATGGCTTTGGCGAGGTTGTCTTTCGCCTCGTCTTTCTTCTCCATGCGAGCAGCAAGCACGGCACGCAGATAGTAAGTCATCGCATCGGGAGTCTTGATGTTGCTGAGGGTCTTGAGCGCATCGGCATAGTCTTGCGACAGGATGTTGGCGAGCGCAGCACTGTTGTTGGCGGTCTTCATCATCTTAGCTGAAGCCTGGCTGTACTTGCCCTGTGCCACGTAGAGGTGACCCAGCGCCTCATCAAAGTTGTTAGCATTAACACCTTTGGCAATGTACATCTCGGCATCGCTGAACTGGCTGTTCTGGATGGCTATCATGCCGAGGTTGACGTTGGGTTCGGCCGCGTTGGCATTGACACTGAGCGCCTGACGGAAGTAGCGCTGCGCGTTGTCGATGTCGCCTTTGCGCATGGCGAGTTCGCCCAGATTGTTGTAAGCGCGATAGTCGTTGGGATAAAGCGCTGCAGTCTTCTTGAGGATAGCTTCTTTCTGTGCATCTTCAGCTGTCAGCACGTTGGCAGCATAGATGAGTTCTTCTACGCTGAGCTTCGAAGCATCCTCACCTACCAATGCGAGGATGGCGTCGTCGCTGCGGCCTATCACGTCGTAGTTAATGACCATGCGCGCGCGGCGGAGTTCGGGAAGAACGGCATCAGCCAATTCTTTGTACACCACTGCCACGTTTCGTATCTCCCGCTCTCGCTGCTCAGGGTCTTGGTACATGGAAAGCACGCGGATGATAATGTCTTTGTCGGGCAGATTGGACTGTGACACAAGTTCTTGGAATCCCTCCCAGTCTTCAGCAGTGTACTTAGAATCGATATGGGCAGCAAGCTGCGCTTTCTTCAGCTGCTGGTTTACATAGCCTTCAGACACTTCGCTGCGCTTTTCCGCCAGCTTTTCGTTCATGGCAAAAGCACCGTCGGGGGATGCGTAGGCGCTCACCTCGATGTTATTGAGCACAAGGCTCTGCTCATCGCTCTTGATGTTCTTCAGTGTAGCGATGAAGTCCTGCACGTTCTTGCTGTTCAGCTCGCTGCCGCGCAGGTTTGCCTGACCAATGAGGAACTTCACTGCAGCCTCCTGCTTCTGGCTGATGACACGCTGGAAGTTGTCGGGCGCCACGCCAAAGTTGGCAGTCTTGGCGGTCTTAGTTATCAGAGCCGCTGTGCACTGCGTGCCATAGCCAATCTTCACCGTGGGCATCTTGATGACCTTGTTGCCCTTGCGAGCATTGAACTGCATGAACAGCTCGCTCTTCTCCATGCCCTCTTGGAATGGAACGCTGAAGCGCATCGTTGCGTGACCGCCATTCTTGTAAGAGATGATGGTGTTGTTAGCCTCAACTTTCTCTCCCTGAATGGTAAAGCTCTCGCCAGCAGCAGCGCCGCCTTCCCACTTGAGCACAGGCGTGCAAGCTATCACAGCCTTCTTGTGCATCACCTTGGCTGGCACGTTGATGCTGATGGTTGCAGGCACCTCGCCCGCAATGTATTCGAGCGGTGTGGGCGAAACCGCAAAATTGTTGGATACAAGTGTCTTCTGATTCCCGCATCCTGTCAGGATGAGGGTAGCCAATGCTGGCAACAGCAGGTAAATGTTTTTCTTCATATCTGTAATTATTAAATTATTTCACTTTCATTGTCTTCGAGTATATTTCTTGCTCAGACTCCGCACAGGATACCACACAGAGAGGAAACCAACGGCAAGCACCGTCAGAAGCACCAGAAGCACATCGGCGGCATGAACGCTGACAGGATAGGCATCGATGATGTAGCTTCCCTCGCTGCTGCCAAAGCGTATCAGCCCAAACTCCTGCTGCAAGAAGCAGAGAACGAGACCGCACACAATGCCTGCCACAGCGCCAAGCAGACATATCAGCCAACCTTCCAGAAGAAAGATGGTGCTAATCAGCTTGTCATCTGCACCAAGGTTACGCAGAATCATCACATCATTCTTCTTGTCAATAATCAGCATCGACAAAGAGCCTATGACATTGAAGCAGGCTATGGCAAGGATGAAGGTGAGAAAGATGTACGATATCAGCTTCTCTATCTTCATAATCTTAAAAGTATCCTCCTGCTGCTCATACCTGTCCAGCACCCTATAACCATCGCCCAGGCTCTCCTCTATCTGCGATTTGGCCGAAGCAATATCCACCTCCTCGCCCAGTTTCAGCTCCACGGCCGACACATACCCTTGCCTCTCGAACAGGCGGCGCGTGAAAGCGAGGTTCGTAATGACATAGCCTGAGTCATACTTCTTCTGCTTCACCATAAAGCCCACCTTAGGCGAAAAGAGTTCCTCTCTGTTCAGGCTCTCCATCGGATTGGACAGGTCTATGCGTTCTCCCTTTCGAGGAGCATACACCTGAATGGGCGAAGAGAAATCGGCAGGCAATCCCAGTTGCAATAGCAAGTTACTGCCCAAGATGCCATAGTCCAGCACATCGGCCTGAAGTTCAAACACTCCATCGCCAAACAGAATGTCATCTATGTCTGTCAGTTCATCAAAGTTCTCCTCCACACCCTTCACCGTCACCATAGCCTGCCTGTTGTTAATCATCAGCAAAGCATTATCTTCCAGCGTCTCTGTATAGACCGCAACAGCAGGATTTTCCTTCAGCCGCACCAGTTCATCTGCATCAGCTGGCATGAACTTCCCTTCCGAAGGCACCACCTTCAGCTCGGGGTCGAAAGCCGTAAACAAGCCCGACACCATATCCTGAAAGCCATTGAACACAGACAAGATGCACACCAGCGCTGCCGTAGCAATGGCAACGCCACATACCGAAACACCCGATATGATGTTGATGGCATGATGCGACTTCTTCGACAGAAGATAACGGAGCGCTATGTGGAATGACACCTTCATGAACCCAAATTCTTGCACAGCCAAAGAAGCGAAGCGACCTGCCTTGCCCCAGCAGAAAGCCGCGGCATTGCCCCTCACTCCCGACTCTCCTTTTGCTATTTCTCCTTCAACAGCTCATCAATCTTCTCCACATAGTCCAGCGAGTCATCCAGAAAGAACTTCAGCTCAGGAATGATGCGCAGCTGATGACGCTCCAGCTTTCCCAGCTCAAAGCGAATCTCCGCTGCATGGTCATTCACATTCTTCAGCACCTCCTCAGCCCTGCTCGAAGGGAAAACGCTCAGATAAGCCTTCGCCACACTCAAATCGGGGCTGATGCGCACCACACTCACGCTCACCAGCAGATTTCTCGTCTGTCGGGTCTGCGCTTGAAAGATATTGCTCAAGTCCTTCTGAATCAGACGAGCAATTTTATTCTGTCTTGTTGTTTCCATATCTATATTAAGCATTAAAAGATACAAGAGCCGCTTTCTCTTCAGCCCCTCACCTTCTTGATGATACTCAACCCATCCCGCAACGGAAGAATCACTTTCTCCACCCTTTCATCCTTTGCCACCACATCGTTGAAAGCCTTGATGCCCAGCGTCTGCGGGTCGTGCGCATCCTCCTCCACCACATGGCCATCCCACAGCGTGTTGTCCGCCAGGATGTATCCTCCCACATTCAGATGACTCAGCGCCATCTCATAATACTCCACATATCGGCGCTTGTCGCCATCAATAAACACCATGTCAAACATCAGCCCCAGCCTCGGCACCACTTCCATCGCATCGCCAATGTGCATGGTGATTCTGTCTGCCCAAGGAGAGTTCTGAAACCATGGCAACGTGAAGTCCTCCTGTTCGTCATTGATTTCCACCGTATGCAGATGCGCGCCATCCTCCAGTCCCTCAGCTATGCACAGCCCCGAATAGCCCGAATACGTGCCTATCTCCAGCACCAGCTTCGGGCGCACCATCCCCACCAGCATCTTCAGCAACCGACCCTGCAAATGCCCGCTCGCCATCCGCCCGTACAGCAGATGCAGCTGCGTAGCCCGCCACAGACGATGCATATAGTCACTCTCCTCATCAATATGCTGGAGAATGTAATCATCTAACTTTTCTTTTTCCATTCCTTAGGGTTAAAAGTGTAGGGGTTAGAGTAAAGGATTGAGAGGCTAAAGGAATAAAGGCAAAACAAAATTCCGCGGCGAAGCTACATCGCCTTCAAAGCCTCTATTGCCAACCGATAGCTGTCCAAGCCAAAACCGCAAATTACACCCACACATGCACAGCTAATCATCGACTTATGCCTGAACTCCTCACGCTGGTGCACATTCGAGATATGCACTTCCACCACAGGCGACTTCACCCCGCGGATAGCATCTTGCAGCGCAATGCTCGTATGCGTGTATGCGCCAGCATTCAGCACTATGCCATCCCACTCAAAGCCCACCTCATGAATCTTGTCTATCAGTTCTCCCTCCACATTCGACTGAAAGTAGGCCAGTTCCACATCAGGATACATCCCCTTCAGTTCAACCAGATAGTCCTCAAAGCCGCGGCTGCCATAGATGCCTGGCTCGCGCTTGCCCAGCAGATTCAAGTTCGGTCCATTCAGAATCAGTATCTTCATTGTTCTTTTCTTTTCATTTTGTTTGCAAAGATAGGACTTTTTTCTCAAACACTAATAATAAACAATGTGGTAAATTACCAACACGCCCACTTTCACGGGGCTGCACAAAGCCGAAAACCTCTATTTCTACGAATAAATGTTAAATGCGCTTCTATTTTGAAACTTTCCGATATTGAAATGTTGCGATATTCGTCCCCATCCCTTTACTTTGCAGCAGAATCTAATTGCATTACCATCCACATGAAAAGAAAAGACAACACACTCACCAAGGTAGAGTTTCAAGTCATGTCCATCCTCTGGGACATCAACCATTCCGCCTGCGCATGGGACATACTCGAGCGCTACGAAGAACCCAAACCCGCCTACACCACCATCGCCACCTACCTGAAAGTGCTGTACGAAAAAGGCTATGTGGATTACTTCAAGAACAAGGGCGAGGGCAAGACCCACATGTATGTAGCCAAAGTTACCCGAGCAGAATACACTCGCATGACGATGCAGGAAGTGAAGAAAAGCTTCTTCGCCGGGAGCATCAAATCCATGTTCAGCTACTTCGTCAAGGAAGAGCAGCTCTCTGTTCAGGAAATCAAAGAAATACTCAATCTCATAGAAAAAGAAGACTGACACCACCATGCACGACCTGCTCATCTATTCGCTCAAGGCCGCCTTCGTGCTCGCCCTGCTTTATGTGCCCTACACATTGCTGCTGCGCAAGGAAAACTTCTTCCGCCTCAACCGACCGGCTCATGCTTCTCCTCATCCTGACGCTCTCGCTGCTGCTGCCGCTATGCAACATCTCTTCGCTGGCCATCAGCCAACCCGCCACGCAAATATTGAGCAGCAGAAGGAAAAGCCTTGAAACGCTCTTCGTCATGCACACCTCAGATGCAACAGACAGCAGCCAGGTGCAGCAAACAGTCGGCGAGGCAGCAACTGCCGACACCTTCAACTTCGACACAGCCATCCGCTGGATAGCCTTCCTCCATCTGGCAGGCATCGCCATCATGCTCCTTTTCCGCCTCTGGCAGTTCATCAGCATGGAAAGGCACATCCGCTGCGGCGCACTCTGGAGCAGCAAGGAGGACGGCGCCACCATCTACTGCCACGCAACCGATGTCAAGCCGTGCAGCTGGATGAACGCTATCGTCGTCAGCCAGCAAGACTACCAGAACAACAAGCACGAAATTCTCCTGCATGAGAAAGGACATATCCTTCACCGCCACTCGCTGGACATCCTGCTGCTCACCCTTGTTCAGCTGACCCAATGGTGGAATCCCTTCATCTACATGCTCGGCACCAGCCTGCGCGATGTGCATGAGTATGAAGCCGATCACTATGTGCTCAGCCAAGGAGTCTCAGTTCACGAATACCAGTCACTATTGCTGAAAACCGCTGTTGGTTCCAGTTCCTACGCCTTTACCAACAGCTTTAATCATAGTTTAACCAAAAAACGTATCACAATGATGAAAGAACAAAAAACAAGCCCATGGATGCGCTGCAAGTCGCTGTACATCCTCCCGTTGTCACTCGTTGCCATCTGCGCATTTGCCACGCCAGAAGAAACAGCAATCCTGACAGAAATGACTTCTCCAGAAAAGGTTGTCGCTGCAACACCAGCGCCAGTTCCTGCACCCACGATGAACGAGCCTGAGCCCGCACCAGTCCCTGCGCCAACTGTTGCCGACTCCAAGCCCGCTCCCGCAGCAACACCCCAGCCCGCTTCAGAGCCTGACCTTTTCCCAAAAGTGAAGGATTTGGACGATGTGCTGCTTGTCTGGAACGGCAAGCCCGTAACCTCTAAAGAACTGAAAAGCCTCATCAAGGAATCTGCCACAACACCAACAGCTGTAGTCCTCAACCCCAACCTGAAAAAGAAACTCAGACGGCTTGCCCCAATGAAACTGATATGGTTTGCCGAAAATAAGCAAGAACAGGGCATAGCATTCCTGGAGCAGCTCTATAACAGCGAAAAAGCAAAGAACGGAGCGATTATTGCTACCAGCAAAGATTTAGGTGATACATCTGCTCCTTTCGACGAGTTTTTCCAAAAAATCGTAGGTATTCAACCCACGTCCACTCAAGTGGTAGAGTTCACACACAGCAAACCGCTGAATGTCGATGTCGAGTCAGGCACCTTTACCATTGACGGCACCGTCAGCCCCGGCCTGCGCGATGTGGCATATCTCATACACATTGCCGACCAGGATGGCGACATCGTGGACAAGCCCACAGCTGTCATCCTCGTCAAAGACGGCAAGTTCTCCTACAACACCCATCTGGAAAAGCCTACCAAGATACGCATCCGCGCCATATTTGAAGACGGCTCCATCTGCCCTGACTGGATAGAAAACATATTCTACCCTCGCACAACAGCAAGCATCACCGTCTCGAATGGAGCATACAACATGAACACACGGCCCAACAATTAGCCGAAAAGAAAAAACTGCCCAAACAAGGAATAGATTTGTTCGTCATGACACCAGTTTTTTTCATATAGATAACAATTTAGATAATAGTTGGTGCACCCTACTCGTATAGCCAGTGATGGTCATACGAGTTTTTTTACCTCTGAAAGCCTGTTCTGATTTCCATGAAAAAGGAATCGAACAAGAGGGGGACTGACGCCCTCTTTCTATACCCCCATTTTCTGCCTCAAAATCGGTAAGAGTCTCACCTCGGAATCGGTAAGAGTCTCATCGATTCCGAGGTGAGACTCTTACCGATTTTGAGGTGTAAAGCGCACCGTTTTTCGGAGGGGTTGCAAAAGGTAAAAAAGACGGATGATTAGAACTGGCTGCGGAACAAAATAAGGGCGTGACACCATCGCGTGGGTGATGGCGGCCATACGGATTCTTTTCCTCTGCAAAAATGTACTGAAATGGGGGATTCGAGAGCAACGGGACGAATGGCAGAAAAAGAAAGCCCCCTTACTTCCAACTTGGGCATCGACTACGGAATCAACCTGCAATGCGCTTGGGGAAGGGGGGACTTTTTTCTCTCTTTTGAATGTTGACGGGTACAAAGTTAGCTATTTTGACGTATTTAGTTGTATATTTCGCAATAATTATTTACTTTTGTACAAAATTTTAACAATAAATATAGATTTTATGACTTTTACAGAACGTGCCTACCCCATTTTCGAGAAGGCTATTGCTGACTATCATGTGCATGACAACATTGACCAGCCAATAGCTAACCCTTACGAAGAGGGAAGCATTGAGTACTACCTGTATGTGAAGAACTGGATTGACACCGTGCAGTGGCATTTTGAGGACATCATTCGCGACCCGCAAATAGACCCTGTTGAGGCGCTGACGCTGAAGCGACGCATTGACAAGAGCAACCAGGACCGCACAGACTTGGTGGAAATGATTGATTCCTACTTCCTTACCATCTATAAAGACATTGACGTGCAAGCAGGCGCCACCATCAACACAGAGAGCCCTGCATGGGCTGTGGACCGCCTCTCTATCCTGGCACTGAAAATCTACCACATGAAGGAACAAGTGGAGCGCGAGGATGCAAGCGAAGAGCACAAGGCTGCGTGCCAGAAGAAGCTGGACGTGCTGCTGGAGCAGCGAGTGGACCTCTCTACAGCCATAGACCAGCTGATTGAAGACATTGAGAAGGGAAGAAAGTACATGAAGGTGTACAAGCAGATGAAGATGTATAACGACCCAAGCACGAACCCAATTCTGTATAAAGGCAAGGCTTAGGGTAAGGAGTGGCAAGTGATGAGAATCGGCTTCGACGCGAAACGGCTCTACAACAATTTCACAGGTTTGGGAAACCACAGCAGAACAACCATTGACATTCTGACAGATGAGTTTCCCGAGCATGAGTATTGGCTGTACACTCCAAAGGTGAGGCTGAATGGCGTGACGCTGCCCTACACAAAGAAGAAAAACTGCCACACGGTGACGCCGAGCGGCATGATGAGGGGCGGAGCATGGAGAACCTATGGGCTGGTGAACGACATGAAGAAAGATGGCATCGAGCTGTTCCACGGACTGAGCAACGAGATGCCGGTGGGGCTGTTCCATTCGGGCATAGCATCGGTGGTGACCATACACGACGTGGCGTTTCGCACGTTTCCAGACATGTACCACTGGCACGACCGAAAAATCTACGACCTGAAATGGCAATACGCCTGCAACCATGCCGATAGGATTGTCTGCATCAGCGAATGCACCAAGCGGGATGTGCTGGAGTTCTACAATGTGCCCGAAAGGAAAGTGGATGTGGTGTACCAGCCTGTCAGTTCCATCTATTACTCCCCGATGGAACCTATGGACACCGACCCCTACATGCTGTATGTCGGCTCCATCAATTCGAGAAAGAACCTGCTGGGCGTGGTAAAGGCCATGGAGCTGATGCCAAAGGACTTGCAGATACCGCTCATCATTGTGGGCGGCGGAGGCTCGTACAAGCAGCAAGTGAAGCAATACATTGCGGAGCATGGCATGGAGGAGCTGTTCCTGTGGCCAGAGATGGTGAGCAACGCTGAACTGAAAAAGCTGTACACAAATGCGCAGCTGTTTGTTTACCCCTCTTTCTACGAAGGATTCGGGCTGCCGGTAGTGGAAGCGCAGCTGTGCGGATGCCCGGTGGTGACAAGCAATGTGAGCAGCCTGCCTGAAGCTGGAGGCCCTTATGCCTTGCAAGCGAATCCAGACAGTGCAGAGGACATCTGCAACAAGATGATTAAGATGCTGACCGACAGCGAACTGAGAAGGAATGCCATAGAGGGCGGAAGAGAATACGCCATGCAGACGTTCCATCCAAGCGTGCTGGCAAGGCAGCTGATGGAGGTGTACAGGAAAACTTTATAGGAAAATGGCAAACTACGACATACGCCCGTTGCAGCTCAGGCTGCTCGACATTCTGACCGTCATACACCAGATGTGTGTGGAACATGGGCTGAGATACTACCTTGTTGACGGCTCGCTGATAGGCGCCGTGCGCCACAAGGGATTCATACCATGGGATGACGACATGGACATCTGCATGCCGCGCGAGGATTATGAGGCCCTCATCCAGCATAGCAAGGAGTGGCTGCCTGAGCCTTACGAGTTTGTTTGTTTTGAGAATGACCCTAAATACCCTCTCCACTTCGGAAAGGTGCAGGATGCTGGCACGACGCTGATTGAACGTCCGCACCTGTATTACCTCGGCGGTGTCTATGTGGATATATTCCCTATTGATGGTGCGCCAGAAGGACAGCTGCGGCAGAGGCTCTATCAGATGAAGTACAACTATCTGCGCAAGGCGCTCTACTTCCTGTTCAGAGACCCTTACAGGCATGGGCACGGTCCATCCTGCTGGTTGCCTCTGCTGATGAGGAAGCTCTACACTTTGCCTGAACTGCAAGGGAAAATCAAAAGGCACATGATGAAGTACGACCTCAAGACGAGCAGGCTGGCGGCTGTGAACCACAACGACGGGCTGGGCAGCATGGTGGATAAGGAAAGGGTGCTGGGAGAGCCGACACCCGTAGAGTTCGAGGGAAAGATGTTTTGGGGTCTGAAGGATAACGATGCTTATCTGACTCAGCTGTTTGGGGACTACATGACGCCTCCGCCCGCGGACAAGATTCATCAGCATAATTTCTACTTGATGGACCTGAACCTGCCCTACAGAGACTTCGACGAAAGCACCGTCAAACCTTAGGACGGCATGAAACAACAACATAAAAAGCGGACTGCTACGATGAGGGCAGTCCGCTTTTTCTATATGAGGCTTGCCAGAGGCTCTTACTCCAGCATTCTCTGCAAGTTGGCTTTGTTCTCTTCGTCTGAGTAAAAAACAACAAATTCTTTGGGCGACATGCCGAAGTACTCACGGAAAGCGGTCGTAAAGTAAGAGTGGCTGGAGAAGCCTACCCTGTAAACGACTTCGCTGATGCTGACCTTGTTGTTGGCAAGCAGGTAAGCGGCCTGCTTCAGGCGGAAAGTCTTCATGAAGATGGTTGGCGACATGCCGTAGCGCAACTTCATCTTTCTGTTCAGATGCACGCGGCTGATGCCCACCTCCTGGCTGAGCTGCAAAATGGAGAAATCCGGGTCCTCTATGTGCTGGAACAGCGTCTCGTTGATACGGGCATAGAGCTTTTCTTCCATATTCTCGATGACAGGCTTTGGAGCATCCTTGCCCATCTCTGTGCGATGCACCTTGTTGCGCATCTTCTCGCGCGCCCGCAGAACCTGGCTGATGGCGGAACGGAGCATGACGATATTGACGGGCTTCTCCAGATAATGGTCAACCTGAATGTTGAGACTGTGCAACTGGAGCGTCTCGTCGCCTTCACCTGTGAGCATGATGACTGGCGTGCTGTCCGTCTCTGGATGGTTCTTGATGAGCTGGCAAAGCTCCATGCCATTGCCATCAGGCATGCGGTAGTCTGTCACAACCACATCTGGGCGCTGAATCAGGATTTTCTTCCAAGCGCTGTTGCCTGAATAGGCGTTCAGTATCTTATAGTCCTTCTTCAGCTGGTTGGTCAGATAAGCAGCAAGCTCAGTATCGTCATCTACCAACAGAATGGTAAGGTCACCCGACTCTTCGTCATCCGATACGAAAGGCTGGGCGCTGTACAACGGGAAATGCAGCGTGAACTCAACGCCATCAGGCTCTATGTTCTTCACATTGATGTCGCCATGATGCATCTTGACCAACTCGTACACGAGGTTCAGCCCTATGCCCGAACCTGTGGAGTCGCTGCCCGCACTGCCCTGATAGAAACGTTCCCACAAATGGCGGAGGTCTTCATTGTCGAAATGAGAGCCGCTGTTGTAGAAGCGCAGTTCTACCTGGTCGCCAACAATGCCGCTCCGGGCAATGACCTTGCCGCCTTGCGGAGTGAATTTGAATGCGTTAGAAAGGATGTTGGTGAGGATTTTCTCAAAATGCGTCACATCCAGCATCATCGGCAGCTCTTCTTCGTTATGCTCGACAATGAAGCTGATGTCCTTTACCGTGGCTATGCCTTTGAACTGCTCAAACACCTGGCTGCTGTAAGCGATATAGTCTTGCTCCTCCAGTTTCAGCGTAAACTGACCGGAGTCTATCTTCCGTATGTCTGTGATTTGCTTCACGATATCGAGCAAGCGGTTACAGTTGCGCTGCATGACGGTGTAAAGCGACTGATGTTCCGGATTCCGATCTTCTTCCATCAGCTGCTTCAGCGGAGACTCAATCATGGTGAGTGGCGAACGCAGCTCGTGAGTGATGGAGGTGAAGAGCCTGAGCTTAGCTTCTTTCATGCGATTTTTCTCGGCAGACAGCCTGAGCTGCTCTTTCTGCCGCTTGCGCATCTGAATCTGCTGATAGATAACTATAGCCAAGGCGAACAGTATGATGAAGTAAATGATGAACGCCCAAGTAGAAGCGTACCAAGGAGCTGCCACATGGATTTCGATGGCATTCTCTGTGTATTGCGTTGGGGTATCTTCCAAATGAGCGCGCACACGGAAGGTGTAATTGCCTGAAGGCAATGAAGAGTAGGTGGCTGTAGGAGACAGCACCTCTGTGTGCCACAGATTCTCATGACCTTCCAGTATATAGTCATAATGTATCCGCTCGGGGTCGCCCAGCTCGACGGCAGAGAATCCGATAGAGAAGGAATTGTTGTCGTTTTCCAATTCTATTCTTTTCGCATAAGAAATAGCTGCATCCAACTTCTCCGTGTTCATTGGAGTACTGAAATTGGTGAAGTAGAGATGGTCTATGTCTGTCGTGCGATTGATAATCAGCTCTGGCTTAAAGCAGATGATTCCGTTGTCGCCGCCAAAAAGGATGTACCCGCCGCCCGGTTGTACAAAAGAGTTGCGATGGAATTCACCTATCCTATAGCCGCTGAAAGAAGAGAACGTGCGAACCTCATGCGTCTTCTTGTCAACCGAGGCGATGTTGGTGCGTGTTGCCAGCCAAATGTATTCATCGGTCGTAGTGATAGACCGGATAAAATCCGAAGAAAGTCCTTGCGCCTTTGATATGAGCTCCTGCTTCTTGGTCTTTATATTATATATGAGAAGACCCTCGTCGCAGGCAATGAGTATCTCATCGCCATCCTGCTGCAACGCAGAGGCATTGCAGATACGATAATCGGAAAGATGAATCTCGCCATTGGCGCCCGTCACAGGTGAATAGTAGCAAAGCCCGCTGCTTGTCGCTATCCAGATTGTCTGCTGCGAATCGAGCAGCAGGCAGCTTACCCACTGGTTGTATTCAAACGGCAAGTGCATTCGCTCCACTTTCTTCTGAGCGATGTCGATGCTGAAGACGCCATTTCCATTGGTTCCGACCAGCAGTCTGTCTCCTTCCTCATCATAGAACATCGTCATGACATGCTCTTGGTTCAAGGCAGAAAGCCATTCGCCCGTCCATTTGCCGTTATCAAAATACTGCACGCCACCGCCAAAGCTGCCAGCCCAGACTGTCCCGTGCTTGTCAATCTTCACGTCTTGAACCAGCAATGAACGAAGTCCTTCATTCACAGGATATGCTGTAGCCAGCTTCATTCCGTTGGTTGTGAAGACACCGCAGCCATCCGTGGCAACCCAATAATTCTGCTTCTCATCGATGGTCATGGATGTAACGCAGGTGACATTCTGCCCGTTGGCCTTTGGAGAAATGGGGTGATAGTGAAAGCAGTCGCTTTGAGGCGGAATGACAACAAGTCCTTTCTGCAAGAAGAAAGCAATGATGTTTCCTTTCGAGTCTTCAACCATATCAGCCACCTTTCCATACGAGATGTCAAAACCTTCTGCTTGACCATAGAGAGGCTTCAGCGAAAGCTCCTCGCCCTCACTTGTGGTATACTCCCAGATGCCACGACCATCAGTTCCTATCAGGACACGGCCATCATTGGTACGTATAAGTGATTTAATACACAAATTGTTGGAAGGATGCTGAAATTCACGCACACTATTCTCCCTCTCATTGTACATGAGCAACCCTTTGTTTGTGCCTATCAGGATGTTTCCATCCAATTCGAGCAACCTCGTCACAGTTCCTCCTCCGATGACACCTTTCGCTGCTGGCGTGAAGTCGAAAGTATGCCGCTGCAAATGATTCAGGTCAATGCACATAAGCGCTTCGGATGTTGTACTGAACCACAGCTTTCCATATTGGTCAACGATGGGCGCCATCACAAAAGGATTCCCTATCTCCCTGTTCAGCTTTTCAGAGAGTTCGCCCTCAACCTCCATGGTCTCCGCATTAAACACGAATGTACCAAATCCGTCTGTTGTTATCAAGTAGCAGTTTTCCTTCGGATAGTCAATGATAGAATTGATAGCATATCCGTATATGCTGTCTTCTTCCTCTTGAAGATAAACCCGACGGAGGTCCATGTTTCGAGCATTGAGTATGTACAAACCGTTCGAGGTGGCTATTCCGAATCTGTCATCGCCCATCTCCTTCACTCCGTATGCATACTGGAAAAGCGAATGGCCATCAGCACTGGAGGTAGGCAAATATTGGAAGTGAGTTCCATCGAAGAAACCCAAGATGTCCAGCCCTGAAATCCACACAAAGCCCCTTGAATCGATTTCTACGCTATTGCAATAATTTGTTTTCAGTCCATGCTGGTTGGTGTACAAGCGAACCACCTGTGCCGTGGAACGGGGCACACACGCCAAAAACAAAAACAAGGCAAACAGAATTACATTTCTCGAGAAAGACATTTTCCCAAGACAAAATGTTCTTTTCATTACATTACGGTGTAGTTAGTTATTCTTTTAATGGTGCAAAAATACATATTTTTTGCGACATAATTCTCATTAACATATTTATTCTTTTTTCAAATAGGTTACATTAACTTGTCGCTATGTTACAACACGACTGTAACATGTTGATTTTTTGCATATCCCACGTAACAAATTTTTTCGTTTTTTGTAAATGCCCTTGTATAATAAAAACACAAATTATACCTTTGTGACGATTTTTCAATCTAAAACCTTTTTGTCATATGAAAAAAACATTACTCGCAGCAACGCTGCTTTTAACAAGTTCAGTCTCTGCTTTTGCTCAGGTGCCTGACGCATCAGGGTGGAAAGTAGGCGACGAGATTACCGAACAGGCGGGTTTGGGTAATCCTAGTTTCCTTAACAACCCTGCTGACTATTGGACTCTGGATAGAGAGGAAGGAGTGGGCAACCCAACCATCACTGGTGGATTGTTTGAAATGTTTAATGGAGCAAATGTTGACCTTTATCAGTACATTCAGCTCCCTGCCGGTGTGTATAAAGTAGAGGCGCAAGCATACTACCGCTACGGAACGGGATGGGCCGAGGATCCAGATGCTTTCGGCACGCCTAATTGGGTAGACAATGCTGTCCTCTACGCTTCAGCAGGAACTTACAGCATTGAAGACAACGTATTCACAGCGACTCGCACTTTCAGCACCCCTGTCATGCCACGTCTGTTCGATGCCAGCGAAGAACGTCTCTTTGAAGACACAGACTACACATTAAAAGAAGACGGCAGCAAGCAATTTGCGGCAGGCTGGGACATGTCTGACAACAACACAAAACATGGCTGGGCACCAGCTTCTATTCCTGGCGCACTGGTTTACTTCGCAGAAGGCAAGTATGCTCCATACAACGATGGCAGAGGCGTCAAGTACAACACTGTGACTTTCTACATCGAAGAAGAAAGCTATATCAAGATTGGTGTCTCAAAGATGGCGACTAAAGACCAAGATGCTGTTATGGCAACCAACTTCAAGCTCTACTACATGGGCGAGGCTGACGAAATGGCAGAGTTAATTGCTCTCCAGGAAGAGGTTGCTATATATTATAATAAAGTACAGGATCTCATTAGCAAATATGAAGAAGATGGCGGCATGATTTACACGCTCCTCAGCGACGGTATCATGGAATTCGAAGATGAATACGGCAGCATTGAGGGCTTGGAAAGCAAAGAGCAGTGCAATGCGGCTATGGCTTGGCTCGAAAACTTCTACAATCAAGCAGTAGCAGCTCAAGAGTCTGTTGACAATCTGGCTAAGCTCATCCCTTCAATGGAAAGCCTCTACAACTCAACAGACTATGCAGGCAAGGCTGCTTTCGGCGAAATCATACAGGCAGCTAAGAATTGTCTTGACCCAGACTATGAAATGGCAGACGATGAAGGTTTCGAAACATTCGTAAAAGCTTTCGAAGACCTTCAAGCAGGACGCCTCGCATACCTCATGAGCCAAGAGAAGGTAAACGGTGCATGGGACTTCTCTGTTGTTATCGCAAACCGCTTCTTCACAAACGAGGAGAACAATCCAGTTTGGAGCGAAGAGACAAACTTCTGGGAGTACCGTCAAGAACTGAAGGATGCTCATCCTGACTTCTTCAATGCAATGGAATTCGATGGCAACAATGAAGCAATGAAGGCATCAAGAACAGAACTTTCCGGTGATGTTGTACTTAGCAGCTCAGACGACACTGTTCCATTCAAGTGGTACAAGACTGGCAGCGGCGGTCCAGGTTGGGAAGTTTACTACGACCACAAGATGACTTCTTGTAAGTCTTGGGCTGTAACTCCAACAAGCGGCATTTCTATTATCGGTCAGTATCTGACAGGTCTGCCAAACGGCTACTACTCACTTACAGGTATGGCTGAGGCATGGACTAACGAAGGTGTAGAAGCCAGCGACAACCACTTCATCATCCGATCAAACGATGACTATTCTCGTTCTGAGCGTGCTGAACCACGTGCTTGGTGGAATGGTAATACTAAGGACTCTTGGAACACTCTTTCTACAGACATGATTGAGGTGAAAGACGGCGAGCTTTGGGTAGAAGCATCTGTAAACGGTTTCTATTCTATCACAGGCTTCCAGCTCTTCTACTATGGCGAGACTCCAGACTTCGCATCTCAGATTGCTCCTTCTCTCGAAGCAGCAAAGGATAATGTAGCTACACTCACTTGGTCAGGCGACATCGCTGCAGCAAACGCTCTCCTTGCTAAGATTCCTGAGTCTATCGACAGCTCTGAGGCTTATCAGGCAGCAATGGAAGCTATTGCAGAAGTGAACGACTACGTTACTAAGGCAAACGCAGCTATTGCAGCTATGCCATTCGACAAATACAACAACCTCCTTGCAGCACAGGCTGAAGGCAGCACAGAAGCTACAATTGTAGAGACTGCTTTGCTGTACTCATTTGGAATAGAAGAGCAGCCAAACGCTTCATACACCGACGCTATCGCTGCTGCTGAAGACTATGCAGCATACGAAAGATACCTCAACTTCCGTGCTAGCATGGGCAACCGCATCAACGACCCAGCTCTCGCACCTTACATCGCAGAGCAGAACGAATACCTCGTTGCAAACTACGCAAACGCTGCTAAGATTGCTCAGTTCGAGCGTGCACTCGCCGTTCCTTACAACATGGCAATCTTTGGCGAACTCGGCGCAGCTGACGCTTCTGAAGCAAATCCTGTCAACATCACAAGCCTCATCATCAACCCAACATTCGAAAAGGAAAATGGTGACAATGACCCATCTACAGGATGGACGGGCATCAGAGAAGACGGCACTTCTATCAGCCCATCAATTAACGAGTATGGCCGTGGCAACGCAGAAATCTGGAACGCTTCTGCATTCACACTTTCTCAGAAGATTTCTAACCTCCCAGCAGGTACATACGAACTTCGCGTAAAGGCTATATATCGTGACGGCTATGGCGTAGACGCTAACCAAGTTAGAAATTACAGAGACGCTGGCGGCGAAGAATTCTGGGCAAATCACAACGCTGAATTGTTCATGAAGACCAACGACGAAAACGACCAGTTCTCTTACATCAAGGCAGCTATGGTTATGTGCGGCACTGAGAACTCATTCACTGAGGTGGTTACTGCATGGGGTACAGAGGAAGAAGAGCTTGGAAATGGTGAGGTTTCTATCTACAAGTACCCAACCAAGATTCAGACTCTTGCTCCAGAAGGAGAAGGCGAAACTCAGCCAGATGTTGCTTATGAGCACAAGAAGGATGGCGACTATCCATTCGACGTTAGAACTGAGGTTGACGGCGAGATTCTCTACTTCCCTGCTTCAATGTATGGTTTCTACTCATGGTGTGTTAACAACCCAGAGGCTGTTACTAACAAAGTTCAAATCGAAATCAACAGAGGCGAAACTCTTGAAATCGGTATCCGCAAGGTTGCTGCTATCGGTGGTGACTGGGTAATCATGGACGACTTCGAACTCTTCTACCTCTCAGGCGACAAGTTCAAGGAGGAAGTTGTAGACATCGACGAAGTTGCTGCTGACGCTGACGAAGACGCTCCTATCTACAACGTTGCTGGTCAGATTGTTGACAAGTCTTACAAGGGCATCGTTATTCAGAATGGCGTGAAGTTCATCAACAAGTAATTGTTCTAACAATCCATATCATGAGGGGAGGCTGTCGGCCTCCCCTTTTTTGTACACATAATAACGTGAGTTCGATATAAAGAGTCGCTTTGCGAGAACCTTTAGATCGAACTCACGTTTATTTACTTTTGCGGTAAGAAAATATAAAGGAAATTGCTTAAATCGTAGAAATCCACTTAATCCGTTTAATCATCGCAAAGCGGTCTGTTAAAAGACAAGTTCCTGCGGAACGATGGAGCAGATGGAGCGGATACTTGCGATTACGTGTCGTACCCCTCGGGTACGCTTTTTGTGCCCTTTCCCTCCAAAATTCTAAATCGTTGATACTCATACATGCTGCCCGTGTCGGAAATAATAGGCACAGGGTGTTCGTGTTATTATGCACACGGTGTCTGAAACCTTGTCTGCACGGTGTGCGTTTGCGGCCACTTGCCCAGCCCACCTCAAGAAGAAAAGAGGCACAAGGTGAAAATGCCTTGTGCCTCCGTGCTGAAGTGTCAGCGTCTGACAAGTGTCGTGAATGTTTGGAAAGGCGAGTTCAATATGACAAAAATATGTTTTTTGCAGTGCCTCTGCAAGGCAGAATCTTTATATCGAACAGACGTTAATTTAATGTGGGTTCAATGTAAGAAAGTAACCGAAAAAGTGATGGAAGTAAGATGTTGTTTTGTAGAAAATGACATCTCCTCGGATGGAAGATATTTATCATTATTTCAGCAGCGTTATATGGCTATTCCCTGTCTTTTGTAGTTGATAACATTGATTTCTTTCATTTTATATCAAAAAACTTGCAGAAATCGTCGAGAATGCAGAAAATTTCTATTAAATATGCAGTTGTCATAGGAGTGAGTATTGCTCGTATCTGTTTGTATTTCATCCGTAATGATACGAAAAATACTTCATTCCTACAACTTTTTGAACACTTTTCTTACGTTGAACTCACGCAATCATTCTTCGTTCATCTTTTGCTGCCGTTCGTACACTTTCGCCAGATAATAGAATTTCATGTGGGAGGAGAAGCAGGCCTTGATGAATCCTCGTCTGCCCTGAAAGCATGCTCCCTTGAGGAAATAGTAACGGAGAAAACGGTAAGCCGGACTTGCGATAAGCTCCCACAGGCTTACTTTTGTTTTCTTTCTCTTAGCCAAATCATTCTGGCTGTATATGTCTAATTTCTGTATTTCTGTTGAGATGGTGAGCCCAGAGTGCACCAGAGCTATGCTGACGTCTTTGGGCAGGTAACCTGTTTCGCCGCTGATTGTTGGCAGCGAATGGATGGTGGGCGGCCAGACCGCCTTGGTTTGGTCAAGAAAACGTAGCTGGTAATCAGGGAAAGAGGCTTTGACAAATTCGCCAAGAAACATATTCTTCCTTGGCACGAAATAGGCATCTTTGTGATTTGCGGTCTGAAGGGTGGCTTGCAGGGTCTCTTTCAGCGCAGGTGTCACCACCTCGTCTGCATCGACCACCAGCACCCAGTTGTTTCTGGCAGCATGGATGGCTGTGTCTCGTGCCGGCTCACAGATTCTATGGATTCCCTTGGGGAAAGTGACAATCTTGCAGCCGTACGACCGCGCAATCTCGACGGTGTTGTCAGTGCTTTCCATGTCGCACACCACCACCTCGTCGAAGTCTTTAACAGATTCCAGCGTTGGAACAATCTGTGCTCCAGCATTGTAGGTATTGATAACGATGGAAATGGGGGTAAACGGCATATCTCTGTCGATAAATTAAGTGTGCTACAAGCCTTTTATGGGTACAAATGTAAGAAAAAAGAGGTGAATACGGGGCTGTTTGAAGTAAAAAGTGTATCTTTGTTGGAAAAATCTTGTTTATCCTCCCTAAAATGGTTCACCATGGCTGTCAAATGCTTTATCAACCCCAAGTGTGAGAGTCCGCTGGTAAAAGCGCTGACTGATGGCTTGTGCACGGAATTTGACAGGAAAGGCACTGTCATCTTCCAGAACAGGCGCAATGTCATTAAGTCGTTTGTGCTGGCTGATGGGCAGACGCTTGTCGTGAAGCGCTTCCGCGTGAAGGGTTGGCTAAACACCTGCTTGCGCATGTTTGCACGGTCGAAGGCACGGAAAGCCTATGAAAACGGGCTGCTGCTGGAGCGCGCAGGCATTGGCACCCCTGCCCCTGTGGCTTGCGTGGAGCAGTGGAATGGGCGCGTGCCTGTCTGCTCCTATTACGTCTGTGCCTTCACGCCAGACATAACGATTCAGCCGCTGCTGGAGGGTGAGCGCCCCGATGAGCGCATGGTGGATGCCTTTGCTGCACTGATGGCACATATGCATGAGCAGGGCATCGTGCATCACGACTTGAATCTCTCGAATGTGCTATACAGGGAAGAGAACGGAACGTACAGGCTTTCAGTCATTGACATCAATCGGGTGACGATGAAGAAACGGGGAGAACTGACCCTGAGCGACAGCAAGGATGACTTTATGCGCTTCACAGGGCGGCTGGATGTCTTCCTGGCTGTGGCATACAGCTATGCAAGACTGCGCGGATGGGATGCTGAGCGCTTTGTCAGGAAACAGACCGTCAAGAAAATCAGGCATGACGCCCAATGGACAAGGCGCAAGAAGATACATCACTTTTTTCATCATGGTTTCTGCTGATGCTTTACATTATTAAAAAAGACTACTTTTTAGCTGACTACATTGTTGACCCGCTTCAGGATAGACCAGATGTGACGGTCATCAAATACAAGAGAAACAAATGCCGCGGGATTGGAAAGATAAAGCATCTTTTCATCAGGTTCGTCAGAACTTTCTTGTGCAACAGGAAAGGTCTGTGGACGCGCCAGTTTTTTCCTGGCAGCTTCTTGCAGCAGCTAAAGGCGATAGGAAAAGATGACAAAGTGCTGTTCTGGGGATGCGAGAACCTGAAGGAACTGCTGGTGCTGGACAAAGAGATTGAATGCCGAGAGAAAAGCGTGTTCCTTTGGAACCCTGTATCCACCATCTGCCGAAACGCCTACAGCAAATGGGAATACGCCCATTACCTGAACAAGACGAAGATGCGCATCTACACATTCGATGAGGGAGATGCGGCAAGCTGCCATTTCAGCAAGATAAACCAAGTGTACAGGCATCCTTCCTCACTTCTGGCCAAGAAAACTGCGGATGGGGCAAACGATGTGCTCTTCATTGGCAAGGACAAGTCACGTTCCGCCTTCATAGCGCAGCTGGCACAGCAACTGCAGCAGCAGGGGGTCTCTTTTGACTTCTACATCATTAAGGACAAGCACACCGTCCCCATCCGCCAGCTGGAACCCTACTACCATGACCGTGAGATGTCTTATGAGGAGTCGCTGGCCAGAATCATGCAAGTGAACTGCATCATCGAGATTATGCAGCAGGGACAGACAGGCATGACGCTGCGCACGCTCGAAGCGATGTTCTTAGGGAAAAAGCTCATCACGACCAATCCCAACATTGCCCAATTGCCTGTTTATCACCCTAACAACATATACATCCTGAACAGCGGCAAGAATAAGCATGCCAACTTCAGGGAGTTCCTTGACAGCGAATACCACTGCATACCTGAAAGCATCATCAAGCAATACGATGCCGAATGCTGGATAGAACAGTTTCTATAGTCAATTTACCTAAAAGAATTTGCAACGATGAATTATTATATCGGCTTATATTCGCCAAACAAGGCAAAACGCGACATCGACGAAATCATGCAGAGCATGAATTTCAAGGACATCGCCATCCAGATGGAAGAGAAGAATAAGGCAGCACGGTTCTTCCGCAAGCTGCTGTGCGTGGCAAAGACATGGTTCGTACTCAAGAAAGGGGATTTGCTGCTCATTCAATACCCCTTCAAGAAATACTACAGCGTTCTGTGCAAAATCGCTCGAAGCAAAGGCTGCAAGACCATCACGCTCATCCACGACCTTGGCACGTTCCGCAGACAGAAGCTGACCGCCGAGATGGAGATAGAAAGGCTCAGCCATACCGACTACATCATCGTTCACAATGAGAAGATGAAGGGTTGGCTTGAGGAGCATGGATGCGCTGTGCCTATGGGCAATCTGGAAATCTTCGACTACTTGTCTGCCGCCGAGCCATGCAGAGAGGACGAGGAGAGAGGCGGCTTTGACCGCATCGTCTATGCAGGAGGCATACATCGGCGGAAGAATGCATTCATCTACAAAACCAACGATGCCATCGCCCCCTGTCATCTTGACCTGTATGGACCTGGCGAACTGAAGGAGGAGGACTGCCGGCAATGGCAGAACATCTCCTACCATGGGCTGATCGCCTCCGATGAATTTATACGCGTTGTCAAAGCCAACTGGGGACTGGTATGGGATGGCGACTCCGTTGATGGATGCTCGGGCATCTGGGGCAGCTACCTTCGCTACAACAACCCGCACAAGACTTCCTTCTACCTGCGGGCGGGCATGCCTGTCATTGTGTGGAAAGAGTCTGCCATGGCGCCTTTCATCACAGACAACAAACTGGGCATTGCCGTCGGTTCCCTGAACGAACTGCCCGAAAGGCTGAAAGCCATCGATGCCGATGAGTATGCCATATACAAGGATGCGGCCATGGCGATAAAAGAGAAACTGAACAGTGGATTTTACTTTAAGAAAGCTTTTTGGCAGGCGGCAGAAACGCTTGACCTTATACAGAAATAAGCAAAACACATTAAGCTAACGATGAGAAACTTAGAGACAGAAGTACGGAATGGGTACACCATCCCGCATGAGATGAAACAGGTGTGGAGTGTCCAGATGGACCTGGCAAAGGCGCTCATAGACGTGTGCCGCCGCAATGGCCTCATGTGCTGGATGGACAGCGACACGCTGCTGGGAGCAGTCCGCCATCAAGGGTTCATTCCTTGGGATGATGACATCGACTTCGTAATGCTGCGCAAGGACTATGACAAGCTGGTGAAGATAGCCGACAAGGAGTTCCAGCACCCTTATTTCTTTCAGAACACATACTCCGACCAGAATCTTTACTTGGGGCACGGCACCTTGCGCCATGTGGAGTCAACGGCTTTGTGCGACTATGAGCTGAATCGCAAATACTGCCGCGGCATCGACATTGACATCTTTGTACTGGACGGCTTTATAGAAAACCCCGTGCTGCGCTTCTTCCACCGCACGGCCACCATGATTGTGAAAAAGTCGCTGCGAGGATATGTCGCCGACTTGAACGATAAGATGAAGTTCGACAAGCGCCTCATCGCATGGGCTTCTAAAGGACTTTATCGCTTTGTCAGCTACAAGAAAGCATTTGCCTTCTACGAGCAGCTATTCCGCATGGTGGATGCAGACAAGTCTGAACGGGTGTCGGTGCTTGCCTACAGATACAGCAGTCATCGCCGCATACGCAAACGCAGTTCCTACAACGAGCAGGTGTGGATTCCTTTCGAGAACGTGGTGTACCCTGCTCCATCCGACACGCACGACGCGCTGGTGTGCTATTTTGGCCATGACTACATGACACCGCTCCATCTGCCAACAGCGCACGGACGCCGCTATCTGGACGCCACCCGCCCTTATCAGGAGGTGGTGGAGGAACTCAAGCAGCATCCTGAACAATTTGCGGAGAGAATCAAGTTGCTTTACACTGATTGACAAGATTTTCCTCCTTTTTATTTTTGTTATTGGAATTTATTGGTATCTTTGCAGCGCCTTTCAGGAAAACTGAAGGGCGCTATTTCAATAAACATTTACAAATGAACGCATCAAACAGATTGAACAGAAAGAGATTTTCAGGCACGCCTTGAGGCTTGGCTGAGATTGCTTGACTGTTCCCGGATGTGTTGTCCGCAGGGTTTCCGGCTGTGCGCTTGCACAGCGCGGCTAGCCATTGATGCGTTCTTTGACTTTCTGTTACATTTTCACTCTCAACTTTGTTTGTGAACTGACGCGGCTCTCTCTCCCTTTCGAGTGAGCCACTTTCTTCCGTTGTTTCATCCAGGTCCTTATTGTACCTCAAAATAACTCTGAGTCAAACCGATGTGCTGGTTTGACTCAGAGTTATTTGAGGTGCCGAAGGGCTTGGAAATGAAGCGCTGTATTTTTACGATACCAGATTCTTTTTAATCCAGTAAATGTTTATTGTTATGAAGTACAAAATCAGACTTGAAAATCTTGAAAACGGGCAGGAGGCAATGCTTGAAGTGCCTGCCCATTTGTGTGTAGAAACGTTGAGCCATAAGATAAAAATGGCGCTCAACCTACCGTATACCGACCATGCCTGGCACCGTTTCGTTGCCCGCGGAATTACTTATGTGGTGAATGAACGTGTGGTTACAGAACCTGAACTGCTGAAGGAATATGGCATACGGCCCGGCCGCTATCGCAGCAGCGAAAGGATTTCCATCGAGCGCATATTCACCAGCATTGGCTCTTCCATCCAGTATAGGCAAGACAAGAGTTGGGGCATGTATGTCATTCGCTGCACTTTTGTACAGCGAATCCTCTGAAGCCGAATTAAGGCTGGTCATTAAGCTCTATGACCTCCAGATCTCTTATTTCCTCGCCGTCAATGATGAAACGTATTAAAGTTCTGACAGCATGGAATCCGTAGCGGCCTGCCGCACCGGGATTGATGTGCAGCAGATTCAGCAGAGGGTCATGAGCAACCTTCAGCAGATGGGAGTGTCCTGAGATGAAGAGCTTGGGCGGCTGGGCATATAGAGCTTTCCTGATGCTTGGGTCGTACTTGCCGGGATAGCCTCCTATGTGTTTCATCAGCACGTCCACTCCTTCGCTCTGCCATCTAAGCGTTTCAGGGAAGCGGTATCTGAGTTCTCCACTGTCGATGTTGCCATATACAGCCCTCAGAGTGGCAATCCTTGACAGCTGGTTGACCACCTCCATCGAGCCGATGTCTCCTGCATGCCATATCTCATCGCACTCCTTGAAGTGCTTCTCGAAACGCGAATCCCAACATCCGTGCGTATCAGAAATTAATCCTATTTTAAGCATATTTTTCTGTTTTCTTTTCTGCTGGCATGGAACCGAATGAACATCGTTACATTCTTGTAATCAGATGCTTGCATAGAGGTTTAATCCCTATTCCCTATTCTCTTTATAGGAAATCCCCTCCCGTTTGGGGATTTTCATCTTTCATCCTATGCTCCAAGTCCTTAACTTTGCATCGTCATCAAAAGAAAACGATGGCAGAGTTCAAAGAATTTTTAATAAAACAATAATTAAATACCAAAGTTATGAAAAAGATTTTATCACTTGCTATTGCAGCAGTTTTCGCTCTCGGAGTAAATGCACAGAAAACAACTACATCTGAATTTTCTTCAGTCAAAGTAAATGTCCCTGTACGCCTTGTCATCGTGCCTGGCAGAGACTACTCTGTCCAGATGGTCTCCAAGAACAAGGAATTGGCGTCTGCCGTTTCATGGAACATCAAAGACGGCACACTCAACCTCTCTACACGCGACCTTGAATCATTTGACGCATCAGACAGCCCTGTATACGCTATCATTACCTCTCCTAACGCTGTAGATTATGCTGTAGGAAAAGACATGGAACAGGTTTCTGTCCGGAAACATAAACTTGGGAAAAGACGCTGACATAGAAGGTCGGCTAACCAAAAGCAGGGCGAAGAACCAACATTCTCCGCCCTGCTTTCTTTATCCTTATCAGCCATGCGAGACGCCTCTCCGCAAGAAGGGCTTGTGTGGCAATTGCAAAGTTATGGAAAAGTTCCCTGTCTTGCAAAAGCTGCTGACATAAATCGTGAAAAGAAGCAAATAAGGCAGACAAAAATGACAGACATTCGTATGACATGGCAGACCCAAAAGATTAATAGCTCTTAAAAGAACTGGGGCTATGTTTAAGAGAGTTTAATAACCACCCGACATCCTTTAACGGAACTTAAAACTGATTGACAAAGTGACAGATAGGGCATTTACTTTGTCCTCTTAGAAGTATTGAACGGACATGGGATGCGTCATCCTGACGAGGTGGGCAGAACAATGCCGCTATCAATAAAATTAGTATTAACATTAAAAACGAAGATTTTATTATGATGCCTATCAACTATCCAACACGCAGTCAGGGATGGATTCCTGCATTGCTGAACGACTACATTAACGAAGGCTGGGTTCCAACCAGCAAGTGCCATTGCACCACTCCAGCCGTCAACGTCTCAGAATTAGAAAAAGAATACAAGGTCGAAGTTGCCGCCCCTGGCATCAGCAAGAAAGACTTTAAGGTTGTACTCACCAGCGACGGACAGCTTGTCATCAGCATGGAAAAGAAATCGGAGGTGAAGAACGATAACGAGAAAACAAAATACCTACGCCACGAGTTCAATTACAGCAAGTTTGAACAAAGGCTCACACTGCCCGACAATGTTGAAACGCTGAACATTGCTGCAAGCATGACAGACGGAGTGCTGACCGTCACTCTGCCCAAGAAAGTGGAAAAGGGAAAAATGAAAGAGAACCTGAACATTGAAATCAAATAAGCCTTTAACAAAATGAAAGGCTAAGAGTGAAAAAATCTAAGTATCTCACTATCCGAATGGTAGAGCGCTTGGATTTTTCACTCTTCTTTTTTGTTTTTCACTTATTTTCCGTACCTTTGCAGCACGTATTGAAAAAAGGAATAGTTCAAACATTATGGAATTCAAAAGAAACATTGTCATCACTGGTGGCGCAGGCTTCATTGGCAGCCACGTTGTTCGCCTTTTCGTGAACAAGTATCCAGAGTACAAAATCATCAACCTCGACAAGCTTACTTACGCAGGCAATCTGGCTAATCTTAAAGATATCGAGAACAAGCCTAATTACAAGTTCGTCAAGATGGACATCTGTGACTTTGATGCTTTCTACAAACTCATGCAGGATGAACAAATCGATGGCATCATCCATTTGGCAGCAGAAAGCCATGTGGACCGCTCTATCAAAGACCCATTCACGTTTGCCCGCACCAATGTGATGGGCACACTCTCTCTGCTTCAGGCAGCAAAGCTCTATTGGGAAAGCCTGCCAGAGAAGTATGAGGGAAAGCGCTTCTACCATATCTCTACAGACGAAGTTTACGGAGCTCTTGAGATGACACACCCTGAGGGCATTGAGCCTCCTTTCACCACTACGGCTTCAAGCGGAGAGCACCACGAAGCGTATGGAGAAGATTTCTTCCTTGAAACAACAAAGTACAATCCTCATTCACCATATAGCGCTTCAAAGGCAAGCAGCGACCACTTTGTACGTGCTTTCCATGATACTTATGGCATGCCGACCATTGTGACCAACTGCTCTAACAACTACGGACCCTACCAGTTCCCTGAAAAGCTCATCCCGCTTTTCATCAACAACATCCGTCACCGCAAGCCACTGCCAGTATATGGCAAGGGGGAAAATGTGCGTGACTGGCTCTATGTGGTTGACCACGCACGTGCCATCGACACGATTTTCCACAATGGCAAAGTAGCTGAAACTTATAACATTGGCGGGTTTAACGAGTGGAAGAACATTGACATCATCAAGGTTGTCATTGCTACCGTTGACCGTTTGCTAGGTCGTCCAGAGGGTGCAGACCTCGACCTCATCACTTATGTCACCGACCGCCTCGGTCACGATGCGCGCTACGCCATTGACTCACGCAAGCTCCAAGCCGAACTTGGATGGGAGCCCTCTCTCCAGTTTGAAGAAGGCATTGAGAAGACTGTCAAGTGGTATCTCGAAAACGAAGCATGGATGGACAACATCACCAGCGGCGAATACGAGAAGTATTATAATGAGATGTACAAGAACTAAGCAATGATTTCTATTAGGAAGTTAAGGGACATCCTTTAACTTCCTTAATCTTTCACCCCTATGACTCCGCAAGAAACAGAAAAAAGAGTGGAAAAAGCTGCCAGCTATTTCAAACAAGGATACAACTGCGCCCAATCAGTTGTGCTAGCATTTGCAGACAGGTACGGAATGGACGAATCGTTTGCAGCCCACATCGCCAGTTCCTTCGGCGGCGGAATAGGACGCATGAGAGAGACCTGCGGCAGCGCTTGCGGCATCTTCATGCTGGCAGGACTTGAAGAGAAAGGCGAATATCCTGATCAGGAACTCAAAAAGAGGAATTATGAAGTGGTGCAGCGCTTAGCTGACGATTTCCGCGCCCAAACAGGCTCCCTCCTCTGCAAAGACCTGCTCGGCCTCAATAAGAAGCGTGCAGATGGAACGATTCCAGAAATAAAGATTGTTGCCACCCCCGAGGCTCGAACAGACGAGTACTACAAGAAACGTCCTTGCATACGAATGGTGGAAACGGCTGTACGCATCTACTGCAATTACCTCTGCGAAAAATAAGTATACATTATTATATTAATATGCGTGTGCCATATCGTTCAGTGTGGCACACGCATATTATTATTGGTGTAAGCTCTATCATTCTTCGTCGCATCAACATCGAATAAGGACTGTCCGACGAAGCAAGTCTGGAGTAGCTCCATGACCCCTTCTTCTGCACCCCAAAATAAGTGAGAGTCTTACCTATGATATAGGTGAGACTCTGACCTCAAAACAGGTGAGACTCTCACCTGTTTTGGGGTGTAAAATGCAGTGTTTTTGCGAATGTTTTTTCTGCCCCTCTTTGAAGAGCGTTTTTTTGTGATGCGAAAATGAAAAAGGGCTGATTCCACGATGCGGAACCAGCCCTTGAAGTGTCTATTCAAAGATGCAAATAAAGTGAATTCATCAAACTCATGACAACATGGCCATGCAAGAGGTGTCTGCCAAAGTCCGGAACAACAGAAGAGGAGGGTCATCCAATCACAGTTGCCACTACGCGGCGCGCTCCTCCATAGTCGCGAAACTCGCAAAGGTAAATGCCCTGCCATGTGCCGAGATTCAGTCGGCCGCGGGTGATGGGAATAGTGAGGGATGGACCTATCAGGCTGCATTTGGCGTGAGCAGGCATGTCATCGCTCCCTTCCAGCGTATGCAGATAGTATGGTTCGTTCTCTTTCACCAGGCGATTCATGATTTGCTCCATATCACGACGGACATCAGAGTCCGCATTCTCGTTGATGGAAAGAGCGCAGGACGTGTGTTTGATAAAAAGGTGCAACACCCCTGTATCGGGCAGTGGCTGAGGCAAATGGCGCAAGACCTCACCTGTGACAAGATGAAAGCCTCGACTTCGTGCTTCAAGTGTAAATTCTGTTTGCTGTATCATTGTAGTGAAATATTCCGAGTACAAAGATACATATTAAAAGCGAGACTTTCAAACGAGCCTCGCTTCTAATATGTTTATATAAATGTCTGTCTTATAATCACGAACACATCTGTTACTTCACTTCCCAGATGTCATTCGTCTCGAGCAGCTCTGCAAAGGAATGATATTTCTTTGCAGCCTTGACTTCTTCAATCTGTTCTGCTACGCAATCATCGTAAGTAGGAGCATAAACATCGCGGATAACACCAAGAGCGACAGGGAAACCGTCACCATTGCCCATGAGCGCGAGCTTGAGCTGAAGTGTATTGTCCTCACAATGTGCGTCATGCACAAGAATATCTGCTTCTGTGATGCCGTTCTCGCCAATCTTCACCACCTTAAGGCCGAAACCTTCCTGCACAAGTCCGTACTCTCTGTTTTCGCCATAAATCAGCGGCTTGCCATGCTCTACATAGATGGCATTCTTAGCGCGCCCTTCCTTTGAGTAGACATCATCGTGGGTGCCATTGTTGAAGATAACGCAATTCTGCAGAATCTCGCACACGGCAGCTCCCTTGTGGTTGTAAGCAGCCTTCAGGATTTCTACTGTACCAGGAGCGTCCGTGGCAACTGCACGAGCAAAGAAATGTCCGCGTGCGCCAAAGCAAAGCTCTGCTGGACGGAATGGGTCTTCCACAGTACCGTAAGGAGAAGACTTTGACACGAATCCGCGTGGGGAAGTTGGAGAATACTGCCCTTTGGTCAAACCGTAGATGCGGTTGTTGAGCAGAATCATGTTCAGATTGATATTGCGACGATTGGCATGAATGAAATGATTTCCTCCAATAGCGAGTCCGTCTCCATCTCCGCTTACCTGCCAGACAGCAAGGTCAGGGTTTGTCACCTTGCAACCTGTTGCAATGGCAGCAGCACGGCCGTGGATTGTGTTCATTCCATAAGTTGCCATGTAATGCGGCAGGCGGCTTGAGCAGCCAATGCCTGAAATGACGGCTGTATTCCAAGGCTCCACCCCAATTTCAGCCATCGCCTTATGAAGCGAAGCAAGGAAAAAGTGGTCGCCACATCCAGGACACCATCTTGGCTGTCCCTTCTTAAAATCTTGAGCTGTATATGCCATAGTGAATGTCCTTTCTTTTACTTGTTAATAATTGCGCTGAAGGCCTCAACCAACTCTGATACCACGAAAGGCTGACCCTTTACTTGGTTAAATTGGTAAGGAGTGAAGTTGTCAACTTTCATGCGGAGCCATCCGGCAAGTTGTCCCATATTCTGTTCCGCAACCACCACTTTGGCGTACTTGCCAAGCACGGTTGCTGTATTCTTCGGCAGCGGGTTAATGTATTTGAAATGAGCTAAAGCAACTTTCTTGCCTGCTGCACGCATCTCATCCATAGCAGCATGCAAGTGGCCGTAAGTGCCTCCGAAGCCTACAATGAGAAGGTCTGCATCGTCTTTGTCGCCCTGCACTTCGAGGTCTGGCACAGGAATCTTGTCTATCTTCTCTTGACGCAGGCGTGTCATGAGGTCATGATTCTCTGGGTCGGTAGAGATGGCTCCTGTCTTGTTGTCCTTTTCCAGTCCACCCAAGATGTGCTGAAAACCTTCACGTCCAGGAACTGCCCAATAGCGAACGCCTGTCTTCGAATCGCGAAGATAAGGTGTCCAAGTGTCCTTGAGCTCTTCAGGAACATAAGGAGGATTGATGGCTGGATAGTCTGCCAAGTTAGGGAGCTTGAATGCTGCAGAGCCATTAGCGACGTATGCGTCTGTCATGAGAATGACTGGAGTCATGTGCTCAAGCGCCATTTTTGAAGCAGCATAGGCTGCATCGAAACAGTCGGTCGGCGATGTTGCAGCAATAACAGGCATCGGGCTTTCTCCGTTACGTCCGAAGAGTGCCTGGAGAAGGTCGGTCTGCTCTGACTTTGTAGGAAGTCCTGTAGCAGGTCCTCCACGCTGAACATCCAGCACAACCAATGGAAGTTCCATGATGACAGCAAGGTTCATCGCTTCTGACTTCAGGCAAATGCCAGGTCCTGATGTAGAGGTTACAGCAAGAGCGCCAGCGAAAGAGGCTCCTACAGAAGAAGCGCAACCCGCTATTTCATCCTCACACTGCACAGTGGTTACACCCAGCGACTTGTGTTTGGAAAGTTCATGAAGCACATCTGTTGCGGGCGTGATAGGATAAGAGCCGAGATAAAGCTTCAAACCAGCCTTCTCTGCTGCAGCGATAAATCCGTATGCTGTAGCCTTGTTGCCTGTAATATCCATATATCGTCCAGGCACCTTGTTCTTAGTCTCTATACGATATACATTAGCAACAGAACTATGGGTGTTGTGCCCGTAGTCATAACCAGCCTGTATAACCTTGATGTTCGCCTCTGCCACTCCTGCCTTTTTGGCAAATTTCTCTCTCAAATAGCTGAAAGCTATGTTAAGGTCACGGTCAAAAAGCCAGCAGACAAGTCCGAGCGCAAACATGTTGCGGCACTTCAGCATAGCCTTTACATCCATGCCTGAATCTGCAAGACAATCCTTTACCATTTGCGTGATAGGACAAGCGATGACACGGTCTGGGTCAATGCCCATCTCGCCAAGGTAGTCCTCTGTTGCGAAAGCAGCCTTTTTCAAATCAGCAGCTTGAAAAGAATCCGTATCTATGATGATGGCAGCGCCTGGCTTAGCGTATTTATATTGTGTTTTGAGCGCAGCAGCATTCATGGCAACCAGCACATCACACTTGTCGCCAGGGGTATACACCATTTCCGCGCCAATGTGCACCTGAAATCCGCTCACACCTGTCAGCGAACCCTGCGGAGCACGTATGTCTGCCGGATAGTCAGGGAATGTACTGATACTGTTACCTACAGTAGCTGACACTGTAGAAAAGATGTTTCCAGCAAGCTGCATGCCGTCGCCAGAGTCACCCGAGAAACGAACCACAACTTCTGCGAGTTCCTTCATTTCCAATGTTTCTGCCATAAGCTTATATTGTTATGATATTAATCTTCTTACACTTAAAACAAAACGTTCGTCAAAGAGCCTGCATCGTGTGCTGGTCACTTTGCGATGCAAAGTTACGCTTTCTTTTCTTCATAACCAAATTGCAAAGCCTAAGAATGAAAAAATTGTCCAATTCTTACGATACGGCTAAAAAGTTTGTACAAAAAGCAACCTTTTCGTCCACGTTCAGCAACTTTTATCTCTTAATTATTATAAATAAAGAAAAGAAAATATTACCTTTGCAAATCAATATACTTTACACAATCAACCTATAACCAAATATATTTATTAATGAAAAAACTTATCGCACTCGCATTGGCAGCCGCATCTGCTGCCAGCATGGTAGCGCAAGACCAGAATGGCGGCTACCCAATCACTCAGGTTCCTTTCACAAAAGTAAAGGTTGCCCAGAACACATTCTGGGGACAACGTTTGCAAGCTAGTCAGGATGTAACCATTCCTCTCGCTTTCTCAAAGAGCGAAGAAACTGGACGTTACACAAACTTCAGCAATGCAGCTGAACATCTGAAAGACCCTAGCAAGGTGTTCGAAATCAAGAGCGGAACTTACTCTTTTGACGACACTGACCCTTACAAGACCATCGAGGGAGCAAGCTACTTGCTGCAGACTTACCCTAACGCAAAGTTCAAGGGCGGAAGGCTGGACAAGTATGTTGACAGCGTGATTGCTGTAATTGCTTCTGCCCAAGAGCCAGATGGCTATCTCTTCACTGCGCGTACACAGAACCCTCAGAAGCCACATGAGTGGGCTGGCGAAAAGCGTTGGGAACGCGTAGAAGACCTCAGCCATGAGTTCTACAACCTTGGACACTTGTGTGAAGCAGCTGTTGCACACTATTACGCAACAGGCAAGAGAAACTTCCTTGATATTGCCATCAAGTATGCAGACTGCGTTTGCCGCGAGATAGGCGACAAGCCAGGACAGGCAAGCGTAGTGCCAGGACACCAGATTGCAGAGATGGGTCTGGCAAAGCTCTATATTGCAACAGGCGATAAGAAGTACCTGGATCAGGCAAAGTTCTTCCTTGACAAACGCGGAAAGCGCGATGCTGCATGGAAGCAGACACGCCGTGGCCTTTACGATGACGGTGGCTACTTCCACAGCTTGAGCGACTACAGCCAGAGCCACCAGCCAGTACTGGAGCAGGACGAAGCTGTAGGACACGCTGTGCGCGCTGGTTATATGTATGCAGGTATGGCTGACGTTGCTGCCCTCACAGGCGACAAGAGCTACATTGAGGCAATCGACCGTATTTGGGACAACATCGTAACAAAGAAGTACTACATCACAGGCGGTGTAGGCGCAACAGCCAGCGGTGAAGCATTTGGCGAGAACTATGAGCTGCCAAACATGAGCGCATACTGCGAAACTTGTGCTGCTATCGCACAAGTTTATCTCAACTACCGTCTCTTCCTCCTCCATGGCGATTCCAAGTACTACGACGCGCTGGAGCGTTCACTCTACAATGGTGTCATTTCTGGTATTTCTATCGATGGCGGAAAGTTCTTCTATCCTAACCCACTCCAGAGCATGGGTCAGCATCAGCGTCAGGAATGGTTTGGATGCGCTTGCTGCCCTTCCAATGCAGCTCGCTTCGTTCCATCACTTCCTCAGTACATCTACGCTGTCAAAGACAACGGACTGTACATCAACCTTTTCAACTCTAACACTGTAAACGTTAAGGTTGGCAAGAAGCAGGTAGAACTTGAGCAGCAGACCAATTATCCTTGGAATGGTGACGTAACACTTAAAATCAACAAAGGTGCAGGCCAGTACGCACTGAACATCCGCATCCCAGGATGGGTAAAGGGTGAAGTCGTGCCAAGCAACCTCTATACATACACAGACGGAAAGCATCTCAACTATTCCATCAAAGTAAATGGCGAAGAAGTGACAAGCGAGCTCAAGCAGGGCTATTTCGTTATCGATCGCAAGTGGAAGAAGGGCGACAAGGTTGAAATTCACTTCGACATGGAGCCACGCCTTGTTCGCGCTAACGGAAAAGTTGCAGCAGACAAGGGACGTGTAGCCATTGAGCGCGGTCCTATCGTTTACTGTGCAGAATGGCCAGACAACCAGTGCGACATCTTCTCTGTGCTCATCAATCAGGAACCTAAGTTCCAGCTCGGCACAAAGGAAATCATGAGCACTACTGTTCAGACACTTACTACAAGCGCTCAGACCCTCACATTCAGCAAGGACGGCAAGCTCCAGACTGCAGACGAGAACCTCGTCCTCATCCCATACTATGCATGGGCTCACCGTGGTCCAGGTAAGATGGCTGTATGGATTCCACAGGATCTCAACGCTACAAGCCCAGCCCTCCCTGCATCTATCGCATCAGAGAGCAAAATCAGTGCAAGCACACGTCGCCTGCCAGCCCTCTCATCCATCAACGACCGCTTGGTTCCAGCTGACGGCAACGACCGTTCTGCTCCTTACACACACTGGTGGCCAGCGAAGAACAGCACAGAGTGGCTCGCATACGAATTTGCTCAGCCTGAGACAGTCAGCACATCTACTGTTTACTGGTTTGACGACGGACCTTGGGGCGGCTGCCGCGTTCCAGACGCATGGAAACTCTACTACAAGACAGAGTCAGGCGATTGGGCAGAGGTAAAGAACCCAAGCGAATATGGCACAGTGAAGGGCGCTGCTAACATCGTTAACTTCGACCCTGTAAAGACCACTGGCATGAAGCTCGAGATAGTACAAGGCGACTATAGCGCTGGCGTATTCGAGTGGAGCGTGAAGTAAACTGACAGACGCGTCATTTTTACAGCACCGTATTAACCATACGATATACCGGTGGCGAAACCAATCAATTCAATAAATTCTCATGAAGAAAGTACTTACCGTAGGCGTTTACGACCTCCTTCACATAGGCCATGTCGAACTCTTCCGCAAGGCAAAAGCCTTGGGCGACTACCTCATCGTAGCCGTGCAGGATTCAGATGTTGTGCTCAAGTTCAAGCCTGAAGCCAAAATGGTCTATAGCACCGAAGAGCGTTGCTATATGGTACGCGCCATTCGCTACGTTGACGAGGTTGTCGTCTATCGAGACGTGAAAGACATCATGAGTGAAGTTGAATTCGATGTTTTCGCTAAAGGTCCAGATCAGAAGCACGCTGGATTTCAGGCGGCAGTAGAATACTGCCAGCAAAACGGGAAAGAGGTGGTTGTCATGCCACGCACAGAAGGCATTTCCTCCTCTGACCTAAAAGCAATCATAAAAAACATGTGAATAACATGTTATAAAAATTAGGATAAAAATTGCTCGCCATTGATAAACCTGTTCAATGGCGGGCTTCTTTTCAAAGAAACAATATACGCTATTGTTCCTAAAACACTAACGTCGAACCCACGTTAATCAAATTCCCGATGTTTTCTTACCATGGATTGTCCGCCCACTTGATGACGGGCACGCCGTTTTCGTCAAAGTTGATGGGGAGCCAGAGGTGCATGCTCTGTGAGAGATGACGTGAATTCCAGATGTCAGCCATGAAGATGGGATAATCCGCCACATTATTTAATATATAGGTACCTTGACCTCCAAATGTCTTGTTGGCTGGCATGTTGCGATAGCCTGTGGCTGTGCCTACAAACGGAGAAGGAAGCTGCTTCCATGGCCCCCAGATGCTTTTCGATGTGAACATGCGAGCTTCGTTGGGTGCCCAGCCTGTGCAGCCTGAGCAGATGAGCCAGTAGGTGCCGTCCTTCTTGAAGATGCAAGGTGCCTCGTTCTGACCGCCTGGAGCAATCATGTTGTACTTCCCTGTGTAGCCGAGGTAGTCGTCTTTCAACTCGCATACAAGCAGCGTGAGGTTCTCTTGCGAAGAGGTGATGTGATATGCCTTGCCGTCGTCGTCGATGTAAACGGTCATGTCTCGGCTCATTTGCCCGCCTGCCATGTCGCGCCAGAGGTACATTCCTTTATTCACTTCTGCGCGCCATTCTGGAGTCCACCAGTCTTTCCATTGGGAAGCATCGGTCTTCTTAGCCGCTTCGATATCTTGCTCACTCATGTCGAAAGGCCAGATATTGGCATTGATGCGTGTGCTACGGATGAATTTGAACGGACCTGTAGGCGAGTCGCTGACAGCGAAACCAACCCGTGCAGCTTCATAGCCGCGTCCTTTCAGTTCAAGGTGGAAAAGCATGACAAATTTCTTTGTCTTCTTATTATACACAACCTTCGGGCGCTCCATGATGCATCCACGTTCGATGTCGTGTCCGGCTTCTTCGCTGACAGGCAGCACGATGCCTTCGTTCTTCCAGGTTTTCAGGTCTTTGGATGAATACACGCCTACTCCTTTCTCTGTGGTGAATCCGTTGTATGGACGGTTCTCCCCATACCAATAGTAGTTTTTTTTGTACTTAATGATGTTTCCGCCATGGGCATTGATGTGGTTGCCTTCGGTATCCATCCATAACTGTCCATTCACGTGTTCTTGTGCTTGTGCCATGAGGTTTGACAAGCAAAGAATCGCTATGCAGCACAGCAGCATTCTTTTTGTCAAGGTGTTCATTGTGTAATAGGTTTTAGGTTTTTAGTTTGTAAGTCAGTAAGTTTTTAAGTTTGCAAGTTCTTGAAGTGGCGGGGGCTTGAACTTTTGTCAGATAGGCTTTGGGGCTTGTCTGTATAGCGAGGAGTTGCTGCACCAAGAACCTTAACTTTGTTCTGCGCTAGATTTCAAAGTCTAGGCATGACCTCTGCACCGTGTATGGGAGCACTTTGCTATCTGCCACAGCCACATGTTCCGGGTGAACGGCATAAGCTTTCAGCGCCTCTTCCGACTCCAGCGTACTGTCAAGCATCACATCCGCATTGGAGGACTGCAGCCGGCCGTCGATGATGACTTTCACGTCTGTCAAGCCAGGCACCTTCCCTAACAACCCTTCCAGCCCTTCTTTTATTCCTGCTTTCACGTTTTGTTTCTCTTCTTCTGACAGCGATGGATTTAATGTCCATAAAATAATGTGCTTGACCATATTGTTTTTTTATTTAGTTGATGAATTTGATTGTTTGTAATCGTTTGATTGACGAGATTTGTATGAATTTATAGTGTTCAATGGCAATATATTATTAGCCATTGTCGCCTGCTCACGACGACAAAGTTACAGATTTATTTTTTATGATTAGCGATTTCCCTGAGTTTTTTCGTTTTACGATGGGAAATAGGCGGCAGAGGCAGGTGGAATGTTTGTGACCCATCGTTTACGGACAGATTTTTATTTTGTTTGGGCTAATCCTCTATGTGAATTCATCGCATTATACATAATTATATTTATAATAAGCACTGCAGAGGCTTGCCCTATGTCGCGAAACAGCTCTTTTAACATCTTCATTTGTCAAAGAAAACGCTTCCACAAAACGCTGTGCTTTACACCCCAAAAGTGGTGAGAGTCTCACCGATGTTGAGGTCAGACTCTTACCGATGAATAGGTGAGACTCTCACCACTTTTGAGGCACAAAAAGAGGGGTTGGACACCTCCTCCCAACTTGCTTGTTTAAGAGGTTGCCCATTCGATGAAAGTGCTGCGGAAATTCGTTCTGCTTCCGTTAATCTTTCACCAATCCATACAAATGGATTTTTTGCTGCTATGGCAGGCTTAGGTTTAGACTCTTGATTGGATTTTACAAACAAACAAAAGGCTTATTTGTTTCCTCTGCTTACCCCCCCGAAAAGCCCAAAATGTTTTAATTATAACCGCTTTTGTATTCTTTACAACAATAAACGAGCTTTTTGATAATACACGCATCTATAAATGTATTTTGCCTATTTAAGAACAAAAACGGAGCAAAAAACATAGAAATATTGTATTTTTTTGATGTAAAACACAAAAAAACGTCATTTTTTTCTTTGTGGTAATATAAATTACATTAACTTTGCTCCCAGATTAAGCTTAGTAGAATTTTTTAATAACCATTGAAAGAAACACACTTGCAAGAAAAATTTACTTTTCAGAAGACGCTTTACAGCTATATTAAAATTAAAAGAGAGACTTAACTGCTAATTACAAACTTTAGATTATAATATTATGGCTGAACAGAAATTGCCTACCATTGAAGAAGTTTTTTCATGGATGAGAACCCTCTATGATGAGAGTTATTCAGGTTTGACAAAGCTGGAGAAGCAAGAACAGCATATGTACGGAACGATGGTAACGACCCCTAACGACAAGAAGTTTATCGTGCGTATGCTGGACGAGACAAGCCAAGTGCGCGACACACAGAAACTGGCGGCACGAGTGAAAGATTTGATGGATCAGTATGGGATACCTAAGTTTCTGGGGCCTGGCGACCACTTGCTTTTCTGGATGTATCAGAAGTTTGCCTATTTACCACTATTCAACTGGGCTGCAGTGCCCATCATCAAGTGGCGCCTGAGAAGAGATACCAGCCGTGTCATCATCAACGCTGCGCGTCCTAAGCTGACCAAACATCTTGCTACACGTTTCGACCAGAACATCGGCCAGAATGTGAACCTCTTGGGCGAGGTCGTGCTGGGCGATGGAGAGGCTGACAAGCGCTACTACTCTTATCTGGAAGCGCTGAAAGAACCAGACATCAACTATATCTCTGTAAAAATTTCAGGAATCTACGCACAGACGCACGCGCTGAACTATAAAGAGTGTTTCCCAGAGTTGGTGCGTCGCATGTCAGAGCTTTATCAGGCAGCGATTGACCATCCTTATACAGACCCGACGGGCGTGACAAAGGCGAAGTTCATCAATTTGGACATGGAGGAGTATAAGGATGCGCATCTGACGATGAAGCTCTTCAAAGAAGTGCTTTCGCTGCCTCAGTTCAAGGACTATGAGGCAGGAATTGTTGTGCAGGCCTATCTGCCAGACGCATGGGGTTTCCAGACTGAGTTGCTGGAGTTTGCCAAGGCCCGTGTTGAAGCTGGCGGCTCACCCATCAAGATGCGTATTGTCAAAGGCTGCAACCTTGACATGGAAAACATTGTCAGCGATATGCGCGGATGGGCAAATCCTGTTCTCCCGACAAAGACAGAGGTGGATGCCAACTATCTGCGCATCATCGAGCGCGGACTGAAGCCGGAGAATGCGAAGGTGCTTCATGTGGGCATGGCTTCTCACAACCTCTTCACCATTTCTTACGCTTACCTCCTCACAAGAAAATACAGGACACCTAAGGACTGCTTCTGCTTTGAGATGCTTGAAGGCATGGCCAATCATGTGTGGAGAGCACAGAAGAAGCTGGGCAACCATGTGATACTTTACACCCCTGTAGTGAAGAAGGAGCACTTCCTGAACGCCATTTCATACCTTGTGCGACGCATGGACGAAAATACGGCGCCCGACAACTTCCTCACTTACTCTTTCTCGCTCAAGCCTAACACGAAGGAGTGGGACGAGCTGGAGCAGCAGTTCATCGATGCTTACAACATGAAGGATTCTGTTACCTGTACGCCTACTCGTACACAAGACAGGAACACTTTCTATTACGGGCAAGAGCCTCAGGATGAGATGGTGAACGAACCCGACACCGACTTTGACCGTTTCTGCAATCAGGAATGGGTAGAAAAGATTTTTGAGACTTGGAAGAGCAAGGGCGTCATGTCGTTCAAGAAGTCTGAATGGGGCAACTGGAAGCCAGGCGACCTGCTTCCTACTCAAGTGGGAAATGAACTGGTGTACAATGACGACCATGCGAAATACTATGACCGCTCACAGGAAGGCGATGTGCTGGTGTGCGAGATGTCACGTGCCAACAAGGCCCAGACAGAAAAGATTCTGGAGATTGCCGACGCAGACCCTGCCGGCTGGAGAAAGACAACGATAGAGGAGCGCCATCGCATCATGTACAAGGCAGCCAATCTGATGGGCAATATGCGTGCAGACCTGAATGGCTCTATGTGCGCCATCACTGGCAAGACCATTGAGGAGGCCGACGTGGAGGTGTCTGAAGCGATTGACTACTGCCGTTTCTATACGACTACAATGAAGAAGTATGCTGCGCTTGGCGATGTGGAGATGCAGGCGAAAGGGGCTGTCCTAGTGCTCTCTCCATGGAATTTCCCATGTGCCATTCCTTGTGGTGGCGTTGTGGCAGCTTTGGCTTCTGGCAACACTTGTATCCTCAAGCCTGCCACTGTGGCTGCTCCTGTAGCATGGCTCTTCGCCAAAGCATTTTGGGAGGCAGGCGTGCCTAAGGAGGCGCTTCAGGTGGTCATTACTGACAGTGAATCAACTCCGCTGCTCACTTCCTCTCCTGCTGTCAAGCATATCATCTTGACGGGTGGCACAGAAACGGCGCAGAACATTGCCCATGCCAATCCTCGCAAGCCGCTCTCGGCTGAGACGGGTGGAAAGAATGTTATGATTCTCTCTGCTAAGGGCGACCGCGACCATGCCATCATGAACGCTTGCCGTTCAGCGTTTGGCAATGCAGGACAGAAGTGCTCAGCCTGCTCCATCCTGCTTGTTGAGCGTTCAGTTTACAACAACCCAGAGTTCTTTGAAAAGCTCAAGGACTGCGCGTCATCGCTCAAGGTGGGAGGCGTATGGAATGCAGGCAACATTGTGGGTCCGATGATTACCAACAGAAACGACAAGCTGGAGCAGGCATTCAAGCTGGAGCCAGGCGAGAAGTGGCTGATTGCTCCTGAATTTGTAGATGAGAAGAAGTATATCCTGAAGCCTACCATCAAATACGATGTGAAGCCAACGTCCTTCACCTTCCGCACAGAACTGTTCGCCCCACTGCTGGCCGTCACTCCTTACGACACGCTGGAGGAGGCTGTGGCGCTTGTCAACAGTTTGGACTACGGACTGACCTCAGGCCTGCAGTCGCTTGACGAACAGGAGCAGAAGTACTGGAAGAGCCATATCATGGCAGGCAACCTCTACATCAACAGAGGCATCACTGGCGCTATCGTCAACCGTCAGCCTTTTGGCGGCATGAAACTCTCAGCCTTTGGTCCTGGTCTGAAAGCGGGCGGTCCTAACTACTGCTTGCAGCTGATGACTATCGCAGACAAGGCTGGCTCAACCACAGACTACAAAGCATCGTATGCGGAGTGGTATGAGAAGGAGTTCAAGCATGCCCGCAACATCCAGCCCAACATCCGCGGCGAACAGAATGTGTTCCGCTATCTGCCGCTGAAGAGAGGAATGGTGCTTCGCCTCTTTGGAGACGAAACGCTCGAGCAGGTGCAGATGGTGCAGCTGGCAGCAAAGACTGTAGGCACTCCGTTGACAGTTTCTGCTGCTGACAACCACCCGCTTCTCGCACAGATTGAGGGCAACGTCAAGAAGGAGAATCTTGCAGCCTTCTGCGAGAGCATGAAGAACTATGAACGCGTGCGTACCATCTCAGCCAATGTGCCTGATGTGGTATTTGAGGCAGCAGCCAATTGTGATAAGTACATCGCTCAGTCTGCCCCTGTCAAGAACGGCCGCATAGAGCTGGCTCTCTACATACAGGAGCAGTCAATAGCAAACGAGTACCATCGCTACGGGTCACAGATTGAGGTGCCTGCAGTAGAGTGACAATCAAATTCAGCTAACCCTACTACAGATTTTTCACTCAGCCTCACAATTGAGTTGTCTCGCACCCACAACCATAAACGAACAAAAGGGAAGCACCCACAGCCATAACGGTTGTGGGTGCTTTCTTTTTCCCTTCCGCAGCACGATGGACGACCCGCTTACTTGCTGACAAACGCCACAGCCTTCGTGTTTTTGATGATTGGAAACAGAAAAAGAGAGTCAATTCAGCAGAAAGTTGTATCTTTGCAAAGCTACTATTTGAAAGGAATGGAAAAGAGGGAAAAAACATACACAGAGAAAGAGGCTTACCTGAAGCTTTCTGCCTTGTGCGCCATGAGCGAACGCTGCTGCCATGACATCATGAAGAAGATGCAGAACTGGGATTTGACTGAAAAAAGCAAGGCAGCCCTCATTGCCCGGCTCTTGAAGGAAGGGTTTATTGACGAGGAAAGGTATGCGCGAGCTTTTGCGCGTGACAAGTTCGCCTATAACCATTGGGGCAAAAGGCGCATAGTGCAAGAGCTCAAGATGCGGCAAATTTCTTCGTTCCACATAGATGCCGGCCTTCAGGAAATTGATGAAAAGGACCATCTGGAGGCGCTGAGAGAGATGATTGCAAAGAAAAGGCCCTCTGTGAAAGGCAAAAGCGAATACGAGGTGAGGGGAAAGCTCATCAGGTTCGCGTTGGGGAGAGGCTTTGAGCTGGACGACATCATGAAGGTTGTGGGCAGCATGGACGAATGTGACCAAGAGAGCATATAGCCATGACGCTGATAAAGGATATCATCGATTTTGTCTTTCCGCAACGATGCTTCATGTGCGGGAACAGACTTTCCGTCCAAGAACGGAGCATCTGCACGGTCTGTTATGCGCATCTGCCGTTCACAGGCTATCATTTGGCAGAACACAGTCCGTTGGAGAAGTATTTTTGGGGGCATTTCCCCATCGAGCGCGCTGTGTCATACTTTCATCATGATGGCGAGAGAACTCGAAGCATCATTTATCACATCAAGTATTACGGTCATCCAGAAGCGGGGGAGCATCTGGCTTATGGATATGCAGAAGAATTGAAAGAGCATTGTTTTTTCAAGGGTATCGATGCCATCGTGCCCATTCCCCTGCATTGGAGGAGGAAACTTGAAAGGCATTACAATCAGAGCTATCATATTGCCAAGGGAATCAGCAGGTCAACAGGAATTCCCATTTGGGAGAATGTGGTGAAAAGAATGGTGAACAACGTATCGCAAACACGGGTTGCAAGAGACGAGAGGTTGGATAATGTCAAGAATATCTTCAGAGTGGCTGATGCAGAAAAGGTAAAAGGGAAGCATCTCCTCCTTGTCGATGATGTCATCACGACGGGGGCAACCATCAAATCCTGTGCTAAGGAATTGGCCAAGGTGAGTGGCGTGAAAATTTCCGTCCTTTCTCTGGCTGTCGCTTCTCAGAGCGCTGTGCAGATAGAAACAGAGGTAGAGCCTGACGCTTCTGTGTTTGGCATTCCGCTGTTAGAATGACGAGGTGGGCAATGAACAATTCAAGGGCTGATTCCGCAAATGCAGAATCAGCCCTTTTTTCTCTTCAAACGCCACAGAAAACTCCTCTGCAAAATGCTGCGCTTTACACCTCAAAAGTGGTGAGAGTCTCACCGACACATCGGTAAGAGTCTCACCTATCGATAGGTGAGACTCTCACCACTTTTGGGCCACAAAAAGAGGGGTTGGCGAGTTGGCACAGGCATAGCACAGAAGCGGCATGCTTTCTCTGAAAACAAGAAGACCTGCATTGGCAGGTCTTCTTTATCTCTCGCTCTTGTACTATATGAACTTTATTGCACCATCCATCAGAATGGTGTGGCGTGGCATGGAACTATTCGTCTTCGTCGATGATAATCTTTGCCTTTCCACCTTTCTGTATTTTCTCCTCTATATTGTCTGTCACGCAGATGGGCGCCTCTTTCTTGATGCTCTGGTCGAGAGAGATGAGCGTCTCTGTGGAGTCAACGCCTGTGATGCCCTGTATCTTGCGGTTCAGGAGGTCCATCAGCTGCTCGTTGTCGCGCGCATAGAGCTTGACGAGCATGGTGTAGGGACCGGTGGTGTAGTGGCATTCGACAATTTCAGGAATCTTGTTGAGCTCATCTACTACCCGTGCATACATGGAGCCTTTCTCAAGGCAGATGCCCACATATGTGCAAGTGTTGTATCCAAGGCTTTTGGGGTTAATCATGTATCCTGAGCCAACAATCACGTTGGTGTCGATGAGGCGCTGCACACGCTGGTGAATAGCTGCGCGTGAGACGCCGCAAACTGCTGCGACATCTTTGAAAGGGATGCGTGCGTTGGAGGAGATAATCTCCATAATCTGCTTGTCAAGCTTGTCTATCTTTTCCATTTTATGTATGATGTTCTTTTTATCGTTGGTCTTGTGGCAATCTGTGGGTCTCTGACGTTTCTCAAAGTGAGGCCGCGCATCAGATTTTCTGCAAATTGTAAACAAAAGTATGCCTTTTTTTTCTGCTTGTCAAAAATAAAATGAAAAAAGGTTCAAATAGATAGAAAAAATTGGAAAAATGACATAAAAAAGACGGAAAAGCATTAAATTTACACCAAACAAATGACACAAACGGTAGTTATGACAAAGAAAACATTGGTATTTGCCAGCAACAATGCGCATAAGCTGGAGGAGATACGCGCCATTTTGGGCAGCAAGTTTGAAGTGAAGAGCCTGAGGGAGATTGGTTGCGAGGCTGATATTCCAGAGACGGGCAGCACGTTTGAGGCGAATGCTTTGCAGAAGGCCATGTATGTGAAGGAGCATTTTGGCATGGACTGCTTTGCCGACGACTCAGGCTTGCAGGTTGATGCGCTAGGTGGAGAGCCTGGTGTCTTCTCCGCTCGCTATGCAGCCAATTGCGGAAAAGCTGTGGGCAACAACAAGGACGAGGCTAACATGGATGCTTTGCTGGAAAAGCTGGCAGCCATTGCTCCTCGGCAGATTGGCGAGGGACCTTTGGCTGGAACGGAAGGCTGGGATGCCTGCTTCCGTACAAGCATCGCCTTGATTTATGAGGGTTGCGAATATTATTTTGACGGTACGGTGAGCGGGCACATCATCAGCGAGAAACGTGGTGATGGTGGCTTTGGCTATGACCCAATCTTTGTGCCAGAGGGGTATGGAGAGACTTTTGCAGAATTAGGGGCGGAGGTGAAAAATGGCATCAGCCATCGGGCGCGCGCAGTGGGCAAGCTGGCTGAGTTTCTGGGTGTGTAGGATTGCTGACTCATCCGCGCTGGATAGGCATCGAGGGTGCTCTCGTTCAGAAAAACCTGAACAAGTTTGGTTTTTCGTTCACTTATCCGTACCTTTGCACTTCATAAAATAAAGTAAATGAGAAAACTGCTCTATATATTTTTGTTTTCCCTGCTGTGGCAAGGCTGCAAGGAGAAAAAGCCTGTTGTGACGGAGTATGTCTCGCCAGCGCCTCAGTTCTGTGAAGATTCTGCTTATGCCTATGTGGCTGCGCAATGTGCGTTTGGTCCTCGTGTGATGAATACGGCTGCCCATGACTCCTGCGGCGATTACATAGCCCAGAAGTTCAGCAGCTTTGGCGCGACGGTCTATGACCAGTATGCAGACTCGAAGCTTTATGATGGCACTGCCATCAAGATGCGCAACATCATAGCGGCGTTTAATCCTGATGCGCCTGCACGCATCATCATCTCAGGCCATTGGGACAGCCGTCCGTGGGCAGACTATGATAATGATTCTGCCTACCATCGCACGCCTATTGATGGCGCTAACGATGGCGCCAGCTCCATCGGCGTGATGCTTGAGCTGGCACGTCAGCTGCACCAGGATGCGGCAGAAAAGGGAGACTCCTCATTCTTCGCCCTTCGTCCTTCTTTAGGCATAGATTTCATCTGCTGGGATGCTGAAGACTGCGGCACGCCCTCGTTCGAGGCGCATGGAGAGAATCATGAGAGCACTTGGTGCCTGGGGAGCCAGTATTGGTCGGGCAAGCATCATGTGGATGGCTATACGGCACGCTATGGCATCAATCTTGACATGGTGGGGAATGCCAATAGCATCTTCTTCCGCGAGACCATCTCAATGCTTTACGCTCCGTCAGTCGTGGATAAGGTATGGGCTGCCGCTCATCGCATAGGGTATGGCAAGTTCTTCAGCTATGAAGACGGAGGAGCTGTGACTGATGACCATGTGCAGGTGAATCGCAGCGGCATCCCTTGCATTGACGTGATTGCTACCGACACCAACTCTGGCGGTTTTCCTGTCACTTGGCATACGATGAATGACAATATGAAATATATAAGTAAAGAAACACTCAAGGCTGTCGGACAGACGATGCTTGAGGTAATGTGGACAGAACAATGACTATAGAGGATATACAGCAAGAAATCATTGAAGAGTTTGAAGGTTTTGACGACTGGATGGACCGATACCAGATGCTCATCGACCTGGGTAGCGAGCAGGAGCCGCTGCCTGTTCAGTATAAGACGGAGAGCAATCTCATAGACGGCTGCCAGAGCCGCGTGTGGCTTCAGGCGGACTTGACCCCAGAAGGGAAGGTGCACTTTCAGGCAGAAAGCGACGCGCTGATAGTCAAGGGCATCGTGACGCTGCTCATACGGGTGCTGGACCAACAGACGCCAGATGACATCCTGTCTGCAGACTTGCATTTCATAGAGGACATAGGACTGAAAGACCATCTTTCGCCCACGCGAAGCAATGGCCTTGTCGCTATGCTGAAGCAGATGAAGCTTTATGCGATGGCTTTCAAGGCTAAAATGGGATAGCGGGACGAAAGGAAAAAGCAGAATGATAAGAAGGTAAAACAAGCAAGATGAAAGATTTTTACAGTCAGATGGGCAAGTACTTTGCCCGATACAAAGGATATATCATTGCTACGTTCATCATGAACATATTGGCGGCGCTGTTCAATGTGTTCTCTTTCTCTGTGTTGTTGCCTATCTTGCAGATTCTCTTCAGGGTCAATACGCAGCGGTACGAGTTCATCGAGTGGGGTACGGGAGGATTTGAAGAGCTGCCCGCAGTGTTGCAGAACAATGGCTATTACTATTCCCAGCTGCTGGTCGACAACCATGGCCCTGCCACCACGCTGCTCATGCTGGGCGTTATCCTTGCCTTCCTCACCCTGCTGAAGACAGGGACCTACTTTGCTGGCTCAGCCTGCCTGATGCCTCTTCGTACAGGCATTGTGCGCGACATTCGTGTTGACATCTATAAGAAGATTCTGTCTTTGCCGCTTTCCTTCTTCTCCGAAGAGAGGAAGGGCGACATCTTGGCGCGTGTCAGCACAGACGTGAATGAGATAGACGCCAGCATCACCTCGTCGCTGGACATGATTATCAAAAATCCCATCTTTATCCTCACCTATGTGGGCACAATGTTCTTCATGAGCTGGGAGCTCACGCTGTTCACCCTGCTTGTAGTCCCTCTTTTGGCAGGAGGCATAGGAAGGATTGGCAAGAAGCTGAAGCAGAAGTCGCTCTTCGCGCAGTCGAAATGGAGCGATGGCATCAGCCAGATAGAGGAGACGCTCGGAGGCCTTCGCATCATCAAGGCCTTCATTGCTGAGAAGAAGATGGAAAACCGTTTTATGAAGGTAAACAATGAGTATCGCGATGCGTCGATGCGCGTTGCCATTCGCCAGTCGGCAGCCCACCCCGTCAGCGAGTTTCTTGGCACCTGCATGATTGTGGTTGTGCTGTGGTTTGGTGGCTACCTGATATTTTCAGGAAACAGCCCTATCGACGCAAGCGGCTTCATCTACTACCTGGTGATTCTCTACACTACCCTGCAGCCAATCAAGGACCTTTCAAAGGCAGGATACAGCATCCAGAAGGGACTGGCTTCGATGGAGCGTATCAACAAGATTCTTGCAGCCGAAAATACGATAAAGGAACCAGCTGCGCCCAAGAAGATTGACACGCTGAAAGACGCCATCGCCATAGAGAACGTCAGTTTTGCCTATACGGAAGGGCGCACAGTCTTGGAAAACATCAGCATCACCATCCAGAAGGGGCAGACCATTGCGCTGGTGGGGCAGTCAGGCTCGGGCAAGAGTACGCTTGTCGACCTGATACCACGCTATCACGACGTAACGGCAGGCTCCATCAAGATAGACGGCGAAGACGTGCGCAACCTCTCCATCCATTCGCTGCGCGGCATCATTGGCAATGTCAACCAAGAAGCCATCCTGTTCAACGATACCGTGTTCAACAATATCGCTTTTGGCGTGGACGACGCCACTCAGGAGCAGGTAGAAGCCGCTGCCAAAATAGCGAATGCCCACGACTTCATCATGGATATGGAGAAAGGCTATCAGACCAATGTAGGCGACCGTGGCGGACGGCTCTCTGGCGGTCAGCGGCAACGCATATCAATAGCGCGCGCCATCCTGAAAAATCCTCCCATACTGATATTAGACGAAGCCACCTCAGCTCTGGACACCGAAAGCGAGCGCCTGGTGCAGGATGCTCTAGAGAAGCTGATGAAGTCACGCACAACCATCGCCATTGCGCATCGCCTGTCCACCATCAAGCATGCCGACGAGATTTATGTGCTGCACGAAGGAAAAATCGTCGAGCGCGGCACACACGAAAGCCTCATAGCGCTCAACGGGTACTATAAGAAGCTGAACGACATGCAGGCGCTATAGCCCCCCCCTACAACCTTCTCACAATCCTGTATCTTGCACCCCCAAGCGCCTTGACAATACCCTTCATCTCAAGGTCGAAAAGAATCATGCTCACCCGCGAATAAGAGATACCCGACTCAGCAACAATCTGGTTAATGTGCTTATCGTCAGCCTGTCTAAGCATACGCACCAGCATCAGCTCCTCCTCGTTCAGCTCAGGAAAAAGCTCCTGCTGCACAGCATCCCCCTGAGCCGTTCTCCCCAACAAAGGATTCTGCCATCCCATCGCCTCTATCAAGTCCTCCGCGCTGGTCAGCAGCGTAGCCTGATGCCGCTTGATGAGGTTGTTGCACCCCACGCTGCACACATCATCAGCACGTCCCGGGAAAGCAAACACATCGCGGCCGTAGCCAGACGCAAGTTCCGCCGTGATGAGCGAACCCCCTTTAGCCGAACTCTCCACCACAACACAAGCATCGCATATCCCTGCAACAATCCTGTTCCTCCTCACAAAATTCATTTTGTCCAGTGCAGTACCCGAAGTGTATTCAGTCAGCAGTCCCCCGCCAGTACGCACCATCTCCGTTGCCGTCCTCCTGTGCACCGAAGGGTAAATAGTGTCCAGCCCATGAGCCAGCACCCCTATCGTATCCATCCCATTCTCCAAAGCCGTCCGATGAGCGCACACATCAATGCCATAAGCCAAACCGCTGACGATAAGCGCATCAGGACAGAGCCGCTTCAGGTCAGCAACAAATTGGCAGCACATGCTGCGACCATAGTCCGAGCATTTCCTTGTACCAATAATGCTGATGATTCTTCTCCTGTTAAGATCCGTGTCCCCACAAAGATAGAGGACAAGAGGCGCATCCTCACACTCCTTCAGCCTCAGCGGATACTCGTCACTGCTCAGCGCAATCCCCCTCACATGCTTCCTCTCCATCCATTCCGCCTCCTGTTCAGCAGCCCTGAGCGCATCATCCACATCACCCAAAGCCTCCTGCAACCTCTTGCTGGCGTCAGGGATAATCTGGAGGATATCTTTTCGGTGGGCAAAGACTTCGCTTGCCGCCCCCATCGCATCGACCAGTACGCGTGCATTCAGCAGGCTCAGCCCTTTCAACTTAGACAGTGCGATAGAAAAGATGACTTCCTGATTCACCATAGGCTTGTTGTTAGAGGTATTCCTTCAGCAGTTCGTTCAGCGTTTCGCTTTCGCCCAGCCTGCCGTTAATCAGGCAAACGGTATCCACCTGTGCGCGCACGCTCATCTTCATGTCGTTCTGTCGGAAGATGTCCTGCATGAACACATAGCGGACTCCCTCCTTCCTTATCCACAATTTCGTCACATATTCATCGCCGCTCTTCAGAGGAACCTTGAACTGCATCGTCAGCCGTGCCACGACCGCGTCAGTCCCTTGTTCGTGCAGCTGGGCGAAACTGATGTTGTTAGCCAGCAGGAACTCGTGGCGGCAGTGTTCGAGATAATGCTGATAGTTAGCGTTGTTCACGATGCCTTGCAGGTCGCATTCGTAGTCGCGCACCTTATCTTTCAGTTCAAAGATGTAATTAGCCATGATGGGGTTCGTTATTTGTTTGTAGATGCAAAGTTAAGATAAAAAAGTGAGGAATAAGAAGTAAAGAATGGAGAATTTGCAGTATCTTTGTGCAGAATTAGAGAAAGACAAAAAACATATCAACTTAAAAAGAGACAGATAGAATGGATAAGTTAAGTTATGCGCTTGGTCTGGGCATAGGCCAGCAGCTCAAGCAGATGGGTCTCAAGGATAGCCTTGTGATGGAAGATTTTGCAGCGTCAATCACTGATGTTCTGAACGACAATGACCTGAAGGTGAGCAATCAGGAGGCTCAGCAAATCGTCAATTCTTTCTTCCAGAAGCTGGAGGCGGAGCAGAATGCTGCGAAGGCTGAGGCTGGTAAGGCTGCAAAAGCGGAAGGTGAGAAGTTCTTGGCTGAGAATGCGAAGAAAGAAGGTGTGACGGTGACAAAGAGCGGCTTGCAGTATGAAGTGCTTGTTGAGGGCACTGGTAAGAAGCCCAAGGCCACGGATACCGTTCGTTGCCATTATGAAGGTCGTCTGCTTGATGGCACAGTGTTTGACAGCAGCTACAAGCGCAACGAGCCTGCTGATTTCGGTTTGCAGCAAGTCATTGCCGGCTGGACGGAAGGTGTTCAGCTGATGGGCGAAGGTGCCAAGTTCCGTTTTTATATTCCTTACCTTCTCGCTTATGGCGAGGGTGGCGCTGGTGCCATGATACCTCCTTTTGCAACACTTATCTTTGATGTTGAGCTGATTAAGGTGCTTTAGGAGATAGAGGAAGATATGCCGCCTTTCAGCGGCGAAGATAGAGGACGATACTTGTGCTAATGTACAAATCAAACGTCCTCTATCTCCTTTTATCTCCCTCTATCTCTTTCTCCTTCTACCTTTATTACCTTTTTCTATCTCCCTCTACCATCTTGCCAATCTTGAGTTTGTCGCCAGAGAGGTCCACTTCAAAGAGGTGAGGCACTCGGATGTAGCGTCCGTTGACATTCTTGTGGCTGTGTACAGACATGAGCCAGTTGCCGTCGAAGGCACGGAAGAGCATGCCGTGACCGAAGTTGGGGGGAGTGATGGGTTGGGGCTCTTGTGTCCACGGACCATCCAGTGTGCCGCTCTCCGAGTAGGCGACTCCTTGAGTGTAAATGTCTTCAATCCAACTGGTCCATATCATGCCGAGGCGTCCTGTCCCTGTGCGGAAGAGATAGGGTCCGTCAGTGACCTTGCTGCGGCGCACCTTTCCGTCCTCAATCTCTCTGCTCCATGGCGAGTCGGATGCGCGGAACAGGAGTTTCCCCTGTCCTACAGAGCCGCTGAGGTCGGGCTTCAGCTGTATCTTCTCCATGGTGCCGTTCCAGTTCTGCAGCCATTCGCCGCAGTAAATCATGTAAGGTTTGCCGTCGGTGTCCACCCAGAAGGTGCCGTCGAGCGTGGGCTGCGTGGCTGGCAGGTAGGTGGCGTCAGCCATTGGCCGATAGGGACCTTCGGGCTTGTCGCTGACAAGGATGTGGGAGGCGCGGCGTGGGATGATGTTTCCTCTGACTGTATCAATCTTGATGGCCTCGTTGGTGAAAGTGGCGAAGTAATAGTACTTGCCCTTGTACTGATGCAGTTCGGCTGCCCAAATCTGTGGCCGTCTGCCCATCCATGAGTCTGGGTCGGTCTCAGCCACTTGGTAGGGACCCGTCCATTGGTTGAGGTCCTTGCTGGTGTAGAGCATGCCGCCTGTTCCTGTCATATAGTAGGTTTGTGTGGCTGAATCAGCCAGGATGCAAGGGTCGGAAAGAATGATGCTGTCTCGCGCGGTGGTTCTTATTCTCGAACGATTGCGTCTGGCTGCTTGCGCCTGGCCTGTTCCGTTGAAAGTCTGCATGCCGTCTTGCTGGTACACCCTCACATAGTCGATTTCGTATTTCATGGGCAGCGCCTCATTGTCAATCTTCCCGCCATTGTCGCCGCCGATGGCGAGGTTGAGCAGCAGGTATTGTGGCCGCATGAATGGGTTGAGGTGTTGTCCGATGGAGCCGTTGACGGTCTGGCTGAGCGGAATGTCGTTGAGCAGTTCGTCGTCAAGATAGATTTTGATGGCTTCAGAATTCCAATCCATGCGCCATACATGGAACTTCTCTGCCCATTTCGGATCTTTGTCAGTAAAATGGCTGAACGGGATGGCTTTTGAGTTCCATACTGCGCTGTACTGCTGGTTGTTGCCCCAAGCCGCATTGGCCAGAATGTGCGGCACGTCTTTGATGCGATAGTATTCCATCACGTCAATCTCGCCGCATGACGGCCATGGCATGTCTTTGCCCAGCAGCCAGATGGCAGGCCATGCGCCTCCGCTGGTTGGAATCTTGGCGCGTACCTCAAGGCGTCCGTACAAGAAGCTGAACGAACGGCGGGTGGTAAGTGACGAAGAGGTGTATTCGATGAATTCCCGTTCGCTGCGCCAGTCTCGCCTCCCTTCTTTCTTGTATGAAGGATTTGCGCGGCGCTCTTTCTTCGCCTCGATGACCAGGCATCCGCCTTCTTGACGCGCATTGTCTTCCTGATACCATTGAGCCTCGTGGTTGCGCACGAAGCCTTGCTCTGCCTCCCATACGTTGCGGTTGTAAGGTCCATCGGTGTTGAACTCTTCGCTCCAGACCAGCTTCCACGTTGCTTGTGCCGCTGCTGGCAAAATAGGCATGCACGCGCACAAGGCAATCATCCAAAATGCTTTCTTGTTCATAGGCTAAAGGTGGTTGTTTAGTTAGTTTGTGTTGTACTTGATGGCAAAGATACGGTTTTTTGTACTATTTCGCAAACGAACGGGGCATAAATCGATGTGGGGTGATGAAGGAACTTTTCGGTTATGCACTTCGTCTGACTTCCTTTTGATGCGGCATCCCATGTGGCTATTTATTTTGTTCTGCGTTGTATTTAATTGAATTTCTCATGCCTTAAAAAGAAAAACTTTTGCTTTTTACTCACTTACTCGATTTTTTCCACTACCTTTGTACCCAAAATAAACTACTGAAACAAAATGGAATACAATTTTAGAACGATTGAGAAGAAATGGCAGCAGAAGTGGGTGGAAGACAAGACCTACAAGGTGGCTGAAGACAAGGATAAGAAGAAGTTTTATGTGCTGAACATGTTCCCCTATCCGAGCGGGGCAGGTCTGCATGTGGGGCACCCATTGGGATATATCGCCAGCGACATCTATGCGCGTTACAAACGTTTGCAGGGGTTCAACGTGCTGAATCCTATGGGCTACGATGCTTACGGCTTGCCTGCTGAGCAGTATGCTATCCAGACAGGGCAGCATCCTGAGAAGACAACTTTCGCCAACATTGACCGCTATCGTGAGCAGCTGGACAAGATTGGCTTCTGTTTCGACTGGGACAGAGAGGTGCGTACCTGCACACCTGACTACTACCATTGGACTCAATGGGCTTTCCAGAAGATGTTCAACTCTTTCTTCTGCAACAAATGCCAGTCTGCACAGCCTATTGAACAGCTGATTGCCCATTTCGAGGAAAAAGGGACAGAGGGACTGGATGTGGCTCAGACTGAGAGCCTTGCTTTCACCGCCGAGGAGTGGAAGGCGATGGACGAGAAGCAGAAGAGCGATGTGCTGATGAACTATCGTATAGCATTTATGGGCGAGACGATGGTGAACTGGTGTGCTGGACTTGGAACTGTGCTGGCTAACGATGAGGTGGTTGACGGTGTGAGCGAGCGCGGCGGTTTCCCCGTCGAGCAGAAGAAGATGCGCCAGTGGTGCTTGAGGGTGAGCGCTTATGCTCAGCGCCTGCTCGACGGCCTCAACACCATCGAGTGGAGCGACTCCATCAAAGAGACTCAGAAGAACTGGATTGGACGAAGCGAGGGTACGGAGGTTGAGTTCAAGATTGCAGACTCAGACGAGTCTTTCACCATTTTCACGACCCGTGCCGATACCATGTTCGGTGTGACCTTCATGGTGCTGGCGCCTGAGAGCGAGCTGGTGGAGAAGGTGACCACGGCAGAGCAGAAAGCTGCCGTAGAAGAATACATCAAGTATGTGAAGGGGCGCACAGAGCGCGAGCGCATGATTGACCATAAGGTGACAGGCGTATTCTCAGGCTCTTATGCCATCAACCCCTTTACTGGCGAGAAGAACCCTATCTGGATTTCCGAGTATGTATTGGCTGGCTACGGAACAGGCGCCATCATGGCCGTCCCTGCTCACGACTCACGCGACTATGCGTTTGCCAAGCACTTCGGTCTGCCCATCATTCCGCTGATTGAGGGAGCAGACGTGTCAGAAGAGAGTTATGATGCAAAGGAAGGCATTGTGACGAACTCACCTCGTCAGGATGTGAAGCCATACATAGCCTTCAGCCTCAACGGACTGACAGTGAAGGAAGCCATCGCCGCAACAAAGAAGTATGTGAAGGAAGCAGGACTAGGACGCGTGAAGGTGAACTACCGCTTGCGCGATGCCATCTTCTCCCGTCAGCGCTACTGGGGCGAACCATTCCCTGTGTACTACAAGAACGGCATCCCAACCATGATTCCAGAAGAATGCCTGCCAGTCGAATTGCCTGAAGTAGATAAGTTCCTGCCTACCGAAACAGGCGAGCCGCCGCTGGGCAATGCCGCCGTGTGGGCTTGGGATGAGGCAAACAGGAAGATTGTGGAGAACACAAAGATAGACAACGTGTCAGTCTTCCCTATTGAACTCTATACAATGCCAGGATTTGCAGGCAGCTCAGCATACTACCTCCGTTACATGGACCCTCACAACTCCAAGGCGCTGCTCAGCCAAGAAGCCGACGAGTACTGGCAGAACGTTGACCTCTACGTAGGCGGCAGCGAGCACGCCACGGGGCACTTGATTTACAGCCGTTTCTGGAACAAATTCCTCTTCGACCTTGGCATATCATGCAAGGAAGAGCCCTTCCAGAAACTCATCAACCAAGGCATGATTCAAGGGCGAAGCAACTTCGTTTACCGCATCAAAGACACCAATACGTTTGTTTCTTATGACAAGAAAGACGGCTACGACGTCACCCCGCTCCACGTCGATGTGAACATCGTCAGCGCCGACATCCTCGACGTAGAAGCCTTCAAGGCATGGCGCCCAGAGTACGCGACTGCTGAATTCATCCTCAACGACGAAGGGAAGTACGTTTGCGGATGGGCAGTAGAGAAGATGTCAAAGTCCATGTTCAACGTAGTCAATCCCGACATGATTGTAGAGAAGTTCGGAGCCGACACGCTGCGTCTCTACGAGATGTTCCTCGGCCCTGTAGAACAGAGCAAGCCTTGGGACACCAACGGCATCGACGGCTGCCACCGCTTCCTCAAGAAACTCTGGAAGTTCATGACCACAGAAGACGGGCAGATAGCAGCCGACAACACAGCGCCAAGCAAGGAAGAACTGAAAGCCCTCCACACACTCATCAAGAAAGTCACAGGCGACATAGAGCAATTCTCTTACAACACCTCCATTGCAGCCTTCATGGTGTGCCTCAACGAATTGACCAAGCTGAAAAGCGCCAGCCGCGAGGTGAAAGAAGAACTGACCATCCTGCTTGCCCCCTTCTGCCCACATCTGGCCGAAGAGCTGTGGCACCTGCTCGGGCATGAGACCACCGTATGCGACGCTGCATGGCCAGCCTTCAACGAGGAGCACCTGAAGGAAGACGCTGTCAAGATGATGGTAGCATTCAACGGCAAAGCACGTTTCCCCATGGAGTTCCCAGCCGACATCAGCAAGGAGGCAGCAGAGAAAGCAGCGCTGGAAAATCCGCAGTCGGCCAAGTGGATGGAAGGCTTCACCGTAGCCAAGGTCATCGTTGTTCCAGGCAAAATGATTAACATCGTCTTGAAAAAATAACAGCCCGACCTCCGCAAGCTCCCTCTCACCCGGTTTGACGGGGAGCTCCGCCTTCGGCTATTATAAGATTTTACGGCTATATACGGTTATACAAACCTAAGAACTTAAAAACTTACCCCTTCAATGACTAAGTCATACATTTTGCATGAACTAAAGGATTACGCCCTCATCTCCATAGGCGTAATCCTTTATGCCATGGGCGTGACCGTCTTCATGCTCCCCTACAGCCTCACCACAGGCGGCGTAGCAGGTGTAGCCTCCATCGTCTATTATGCCACAGGCATAGAAGTGCAAGTCACCTACATCTTCATCAATGCAGCCCTGCTCATTGCCGCCATCAAGGTGCTGGGACTCCGTTTCTGCCTCAAGACCATCTACGCCGTCTTCTTCATGACATTCGTCCTCTGGCTGCTGCAGCGCATCGTCGAAGTCCCCGACCCCAACCACCCCGGCGAGATGATGCTCCAGAAATTCATAGGCGACGAGTCCTTCATGGCCTGCGTCCTCGGAGCCATCCTCTGCGGCATAGGCGTAGCCGTCTGCTTCGAAAACAACGGCTCAACAGGAGGAACAGACATCATCGCCGCCATCGTCAACAAATACAAAACCATGTCGCTCGGCTCCGTCATCATGGCATGCGACGTAGTCATCATCTCCTCCTGCTACTTCATCTTCCACGACTGGTTCCGCGTCATCTACGGCTTCGTCATGCTGTTCATCTGCTCCACCACCATAGACTATTGGATGCGCCGACGCCACCAGTCCGTACAGTTCATGATATTCTCACGCAACCCCGACGCCATCGCCGACGCCATCGTCAAGATGCACCACGGCGTCACCATGCTCGACGGACAAGGATGGTTCACCCACACCGACCGCAAAGTCATCGTCAGCGTAGTCCGCCGCCGCGAACAGTTCATGATGCAGCGCATGATAAAAAGCATCGACCCCTACGCCTTCGTCAGCATGACAGACGCCAGCGGCGTGTGGGGCGAAGGATTTGACCAGATAAAAGTAACCGCGAAAAAGAAAAAAGAAGACAAAAACAAGAAAAACGCCGTGCTCGTCTGCGTCACCAACAACACCACCAAGATAGACACAGCCCAAACCGCACTAGGAGAATACTACGACATCCGCTCCCTCCTGCAAGTAGGTTGCGACACACGCAAAGAGTTCTACTCCGTCGTGCTCGGCCAAGAACCCCGCAAGCGAGTCGCCTTCATCAAGAAATTCTTCGGCTTCGACGCCTTCTACCTCGCCAAAGACGGCACAGCCACCCTCGTGCAAGGCAACTACGACCAAGCAGAATACGACATCACCCAGCACGAAAGCCTAGAAGCAATGAGAAAATATCTGGAGGAAAAGAAAAAAGAGGTGAGGGGAAAATGATTGTTATCCGATAAGACACAAAAACCTGTCAAGACAGAAAAAGGCGCGTACCCCATAGTCAAGGTGCGCGCCTTCGCTATTTAATGAACACATTTACTCTTCCGCTATCCGAATAAGGGTTACAGGACGAAGGATGTCGCCATTCTTGTAAGTCCATCCATCAGAAACAGTGGTTGTAATTGTACCGACTCTTAATTTCCCCTCTGAATTCAGATATAGATATCTTCCTGATTTATCGAAATTCGGAATAGAAGTTCTGTGCTGAAGAACGATATTTGCTTCATCTTTTGTCATCAGTCGCCATCCGCTAATACCGCTTACTGCGCACTCTTGCATGGAAGTTTCGATAGCATTCAGAGCTTGTTCAGCAGTTGTTCCGTCAGCGAATCCCATTGTCTTTGGCGTAGGAGAAATCAAAAGCACATCTGCCACGCCGTTGTTCTTGCTGACAGAAAGAACATAGCAACCATTGTAACTGTCACCGACAGAAGGGATAGTGCCTGTTACAACACTGTTGTCTTCATTATCATTCCCGCTTCCAGCACCTTCATCGCCTCCTTCATCTCCCCCCTCCGAAGCAGAACTCCCGCTTTCGTCGAACTCAAAAGTAATCGTTTTCTCGTCCTTCCAAACGGAACCCGTGATGGTACCTGCCAGCGTCACGCCTACGGCTTCCGTATAAGTGCCCTCAATGTTCAGTTTGTACCCCTCTCCCAACTGCTCACCGGTATTGTAAGTATAGCTGGATGTACCCCCAGACTTAACGATGTTGACCGTGATAGTGGTAGAACTCTCAGAAGGAGGCAGCAGATATTGCGCACTTGCAAGTTTCCAAGTCTTCCCGTCTTCCTGCTCTGTTAAATCTATGGTCGCAGCCCCTGTTTCACCTGCTAAATCCGTTCCCTCCAATCTTTGCCAAAGAGGAGATAAGGTGATAGAAACAGCTGTTGCAGAAGTAGGAATCTTGTTCAATACGACACTTTGCAGAAGCATCACCTTACGTTCCATAGCCAGCGTCAGCGTATTAGTACCCCCGTCAACAAGCGTCACATTGCTCTTGGCAGCCATCAGGTCGCCATGGCTCTGCCCGCTGCGCAAAGAAATTTCCATATCAGCAGCAGCCTCCTGCATGGTAGGCAGCAGATAGTTCTCAGAAGTTGCTCCTCCAAAAGCATAGACAGAATAAGCCCCCTCCACCAAAGGGATGCTGAGAGTCTGGTTCTCATCTTCAATGGTTTGCAGGGCTACACACTTGCTGCCCTTGAATACATAGACATGCACAGGATAGCTGACAACAGATTCGTCACCAGCGCCAGTGGCTCTCGTGCGTACCTGCAACAGTGAATTAGCTTCGTCTGCATCTATTTCCCATGATTCAGACTTTTCGCAAGCGCTCAGCCCTATCAGCATCAGCATCAAGCAGAATTTCATCATTTTCTGTATGCTCATATTTAATGCGGTTTGATGTATCTTAAAAATGAATTCTCAAAAGATTTGACAATGGGCAATACAATAATTGTTGTAAATTTATGATTTCTAATCAAACACCCACAAAAACTACCGCTTTGCCTGCCAAAGACAAAGTTACTTAAATTTTCTATATTACAAATGATTTCTGCAAGTTTTTTGATATAAAATGAAAGAAATCAATGTTATCAACCACAAAAGACAGGGAATAGCCATATAAACGCCATTGAAATAATGATAAGTCTCTTCCATCCAGAAAGTGTTCTTTTTTACAAAAGAGCAACTCATTTCCATCACTTTTTCGATTACTTTCTTACATTGAACCCACATTAAATTAACGTCAGTTCGATATAAAGATTCCGCCTCGCAGAGGCACTGCAAAAAACATATTTCTGTCATATTGAACTCGCCTTTCCAAACGTTCACGACACTTGTCAGACGCTGACACTTCAGCACGGAGGCACAAGGCATTTTCACCTTGTGCCTCTTTTCTTCTTGAGGAGGGCTGGGCAAGTGGCCGCAAACGCACACCGTGCAGGCAAGGTTTCAGACACCGTGCGCATAATAACACGAACACCCTGTACCTATTATTTCCGACACGGGCGGCATGTATGAGTATCAACGATTTGTGGAACGTCAGGCACAGGTCGGGCTGCACCTGCTAAATCCGTTCCCTCCAATCTTTGCCAAAGAGGAGATAAGGTGATAGAAACAGGCGGAAGGACGTGAAGCTATAATCAATAGCCACATTCAAGGGATAGTCGCCTATTCAACCTCCCCGATTATTTCTTTTACCAAGACTCCCGTGCCGATGAATTTTTCTCCGTAGTCCTTTTTGAACTTACGGAAATAGGCTTTGTGCCCGGCGCTGATATAGAACCACATTCCGTCGTGCTGATAGAGATACATCACGGAAGCTGAAGGCTTATCTGTAGTTGGAGCCTGCTTCACTTCTTCGCCCCTCTGGTTATCAAACATGCCTTTCTGGTAATAAACTACTCCACCATCGGCTGCCTTTTTTACTGCATAATAAACTTGCTGCAGATAAGCCTGAACTTTGGCGGCAGGGATAGCCGTGATGTCCGGGCCGGTATAGAAGAAGACCTCATCTTTCATGGGCTTGCTCTCTGAACGGGAATCCGTCTCAAGTTCGCTCAGTTCGGTGGCGAAGTCCGGGACCAGCTGGTCGCTTTCCAGTCCGGCAAAAGCGAATTTATCGCCGATGGAGATTTTTGCGCCGCTGCCGTTAACATCCTTTTCATTAGTGCCATTCTGGCCATTGCCGCCGCAGGACAGCATCATGGCTGTCACGGCGATGAGTGCGAATACTTTTTTCATGCTGTTATTCTTTATATAGTTCATCTTCCAGTTCGAATTCCGTAATTTTTTCGGAGAGCTCAAAGTACATGTATGAAGCTTCAAAGGGGACGGAGTCGGAGAGGGCGTATTCGGCACTCTGGGTGAGTGCGTAGAGCTTTTCCATCACCTCCTTATGCTGCCTTTTGACGGGGAGTAGCTGGGCGCGGCAGCAGTCCATGGCGCCGGCCACGGCATCGCGGTACATGGGAATGTACTCTGCGTAGAAACGGCTCATGTTATTGAACCATCCAGATTGGGCCGCATGCAGGCGCGCCTGGGCGGCTTTCACGTCGGCTGCGCTAATGGCCTCTTCTGCCTCGAAATTAGCCCTTGATATCTGCGCCTGGTATTCCGCGTCCGCCTTCCGGTACTTCCGGTCAAACAGGGCCACGCCTTCCTTCCGGGCCGATTCAATCATCCCGATAGCCTTTTGCTGGAGAGCGTGTTCCTTCTGACCCAGGGAAGCCAACTCCGTAACCAGCTGATACTGCTTCTGGGAGGAGGCGCGCTTGCCTTTGTCGGCATTCATCTTGGCGGTTATGGATTCTCCCAGGCCGGATTCCTGCATGAAGGCGGCACGCTGCTCGTCGGTCATGTGAGACATTGCCTCAATGTCCTTTGCCGTGAGCCCGCCGGTTTGCTTTGACATCACTTTGCTGGCCATGGCCAGGGCTTCCTCATCAGAAAGATTGCCGCCCTGGAGCTTGGCGAAATCGGCCTGGCTGAGTCCCATGCTGGAAATGCGTCCTTTCATGGTGGACATGGCCAGGGCTTTTGCCTCCGCCTCGCTCATATTGGCAACCTCGCCTGCCGTTTTGTTTGTTCCTGCCACTTTTCCGGCCATCGCATTTTTCTTCATGCCCGGAG
>JAUMXY010000065.1 GCA_030528885.1 Bacteroidales bacterium
CCGCAAGTTTCGGCTCATCAATCGCAACCTCTGGCTCATCAGCCGAAGGTTGCGATTTGTTTTGGCTTGCTGTGAGGCGTAATAGAGGTGCAGGGTGCAAGCAAAGAGCGGTGGCGGATGGGGAGCTTGGGCTGCTGTTCCTTTTCGTGTGTGGATGTTGCAGGTGGCAGATGATATTCGCGATTTGTGATATTTTATGATTTGGGGTCGTTAAAAACGTTTTTCTTTTTTGTTTGTTTTAGGAAATACCTGTAACTTTGTATATTGTCTTTTAAGACGTAAAATGATGTTGTTGAATAGAAAGGAATCATTTTTTAGTTATGGTAAATAACGATTTATTGTCAAAAACAATAAACAGCCTACGTTTCCCCTTAATTGTAGGGGTTGTGTTCATTCACAATAATATGAGTATTGTTAATGTCCAGGGAATGGATGTTAGTTATGAGAGAACTCTTTGGTTGAATTATATAATGATTTTTCTTAGTGATGTGCTATCAACTATTAGTGTTCCTCTTTTCTTCTTTTTTGCAGGTTTCCTCTTTTTCTATAAAGTAGATTTTACAGGTGAAATTTACAAGAAGAAACTGAAGAACAGATGCCGTACCTTGTTAATCCCATATCTTATATGGAACTTTATCGGTTTTATTGTTCTGTTGATTCAAATGCATCCTCGTTTCAGTTCTTTGTTCCCTTTGTTAGAGAATTACAGAATTGATATTGTCGAATTTCTTAAATGCTTTTGGATGAGAGAGTATATTTACCCTATAAATTACCCTTTTTGGTTTATTAGGGAATTGATACTGCTTGTGATTGCCGCACCTGTTGTTTATTGGTTTGTACGGAAGTTGAAGGTTTTCGGGGTGATCTTATTGGGAATCGTCTGGTTCTTTCAGTTAGGAACTTATGCTGGGCTGTCTCCGTTGTCACATCAATCTGTCTTTTTCTTTCCTTTAGGTGCATATTTTGCTGTTAGCCAGTTGGATTTTGCTAAGTTGGCTTATAAGGCAAAATGGTCACCTTGGATATATATCATATTGGCTGTAAGTGACATGGTAACGAAAGGGCTTCCGTATAACCTTGGGGTGCATTGTGTGGGTATTTTAGTCGGCATGATAGCTGTTACATATATAGCATCTCATTTGATGGATAACCCTAATAGGCAACCCAGTGAGTTTCTTTGTAATGCCAGTTTTTTTGTGTTTGCAGCACATGGGCTACTTGTCTCTCGATTAATGAAGATACTAATGGTGATGGTACATCCGCAGTCACCTTATGTCATTCTTTGCATATACTTCTTGGATCCGCTCATTACAATCTTTCTGTGTCTAGGAGTTTATAAGATTTTGAAAAGATATTTCCCTTTAATCACAAAAGTAGTTGCAGGTGGCAGATGATAGGCAAAAAGTCTTATAAATTGCTAAAAAACATGAGAAAGCGAGCTTTTTCGTGCGGAGATGGCTGCTGTGTGCGGGAAAATAGCTATCTTTGTTCGATTTTTGTGCCGTTTGGTGGCACGAAACAGATGTTTTATATATATACAACCTAAAAGATGAACGTAATTACAAAGAAAGTTTCATTGCCTGACGGAAGAGAAATCAGCATTGAAACAGGAAAGCTGGCAAAGCAAGCCGATGGTTCTGTGATGCTCCGCATGGGCGACACTATGCTCCTGGCCACTGTTTGCGCAGCGAAAGATGCAGTACCGGGAACAGATTTTATGCCACTCCAGGTAGAGTATCGTGAGAAGTATGCGGCTAACGGCCGTTTCCCTGGAGGTTTCACAAAGCGTGAAGGAAAGGCTAGCGATGAGGAAATCCTCACTTGCCGCCTTGTTGACCGTGCGCTTCGTCCGCTGTTCCCTTCAAACTATCATGCCGAAGTTTATGTGAATGTCAACGTGTTCTCTGCCGACGGCAAGGATATGCCAGACGCTCTGGCTGGTTTTGCTGCCAGCGCAGCTCTTGCAGCATCAGACATTCCTTTCGAAGGACCTATTTCGGAGGTGCGTGTAGCGCGCATCAATGGCGAGTTCGTGATTAACCCTACATTCGAGCAGCTGAAAGAGGCTGATATGGACCTGATGGTGGGCGCCACTGAGGAGAACATCATGATGGTGGAAGGCGAGATGAAGGAAGTGCAGGAACAGGACTTGCTCGAGGCGCTGAAGGCTGCGCATGAGGCTATCAAGCCACAGTGCCGCATCCAGAAGGAGCTGATGAAGGAGCTGGGCACTGACGTGAAGCGTGAGTATTGCCATGAGGTGAACGACGATGAGCTCAAGGCTGACCTTCAGGCTAAGTGCTATCAGCCAGCATACGATGTGACTAAGCAGGCGCTTGAGAAGCATGCGCGTGCAGAGGCATTTGAGAAGATACGCGAGGATTACAAGGAGGCATACGCTGCTGCACATGCAGAGCTGAGCGAAGATGAGCTGGAAGAGAAGTATGCGCTGATTGATCGTTATTATCATGACGTTGAGCGTGACGCTATGCGCCGCTGCATCCTTGATGAGGGTATCCGTCTTGACGGAAGAAAGACAACTGATGTACGTCCAATCTGGTGCGAGGTTTCTCCGCTGCCAGGACCTCACGGCTCTGCCATCTTCACACGTGGCGAGACGCAGGCTCTTGCTACAGCAACACTCGGCACGAAGCTGGACGAGAAGCTCGTTGACGGTGCATTGGAGCGCTACTACATGAAGTTCCTCCTTCACTACAACTTCCCTCCATTCTCAACAGGCGAGGCTAAAGCTCAGCGTGGCGTAGGCCGTCGCGAAATCGGTCACGGCCATCTCGCATGGCGCGGCATCAAGGGACAGATTCCTGCTGACTATCCTTATACAATCCGTGTGGTTTCTGATGTGCTCGAGTCTAACGGCTCTTCATCAATGGCTACAACTTGTGCTGGAACACTCGCTCTGATGGATGCAGGTGTGCCTATCAAGAATCCTGTTGCAGGTATCGCAATGGGTCTTATCAAGAATCCAGGCGAGGACAAGTACGCTATTCTCTCTGACATTCTCGGAGATGAGGACCACTTGGGCGATATGGACTTCAAGACTACAGGTACAAAGAATGGTCTGACTGCAACACAGATGGACATCAAGTGCGACGGTCTTTCATACGAAATCCTTGAGAAGGCGCTCATGCAGGCTAAGGCAAGCCGTGAGCACATCATGGGAGAGATGATGAAGACCATCTCTGAGCCACGTCCTGAACTCAAGCCTCATGTTCCACGCATTGAGCAGATTATCATTCCGAAGGAGTTTATCGGTGCTGTCATCGGTCCTGGCGGTAAGGTAATCCAGCAGATGCAGGAGGATACGCAGACTACCATCACGATTGAAGAAGAGGATGGAGTGGGCAAGGTGCAGATTTCTGCTCCAGACAAGACAGCCATCGAAGCTGCTATGGCGAAGATCAAGGCTATCGTTGCCATCCCAGAGGTTGGTGAAGTATACCAGGGAACAGTTCGCTCTGTGATGCCTTACGGATGCTTCGTTGAGTTCTTGCCAGGCAAGGATGGTTTGCTCCACATCTCAGAAATCGACTGGAAGAGACTTGAAACAGTTGAAGAGGCTGGCATCAAGGAGGGCGACTCAATCGAGGTGAAGCTGATTGACATTGACCAAAAGACTGGCAAGTTCAAGCTTTCTCGCCGAGTTCTCATCGAGAAGCCAGAGGACTATGTTGAGCGTCCACAGCGCGAGCGCCGTCCACGTCCAGAGCGTGGTGACCGTCGTCCACGCCGTGAAGAGCGTCAGCCACGATTTGAAGAGCCACGCCAGGAGGCACCAGCATCTGAAGAGGGCGATTTCAAGTCAGCACTTGACGACCTGCTGAAGTAATCTGACAACAGATACACAATATCAATAGAAGAGGATGCGTGAAAGCGCATCCTCTTCTTGTATGATGTCGAAGCAAGTTCTGCTTGTGAAGCCGGGTTTGCCCCGCTTCTCATACTTGTACGGTATCGTGTATGGGATTGATTTTCTTAGCTGATTTGGCTTGCTGAGGAATGAAACCGGCGTTCTCTTCCATGCTGATGTTGCTCCAGCTGCGTCCGCGCAATCGGAACAAGAAGGCGGCTCCTCGCCAGCAAAGTTCGATGCACATCGCCACCCACACACCATGCAAGCCCATGGAGGGAGCCAAGAGAAGGGACAGCGACAAGCGAACAATCCAAATGCTTGCGAGGTTCATGATGCTGGGCACCAATGTCTTGCCTGACCCTACAAAGACACCGTATGCAACGATGCTGGCGGCAAACATGGGTTCTGCCCATGCCTCGATTCGCAGTATTTCTGTTCCAAGCCGAATTACCTCTTGGTCTTGCGTGATGGCTTGCATCATTTCTGGAGCATAAACGGCCATGAGGATACCCATGATGCCCATAATTCCCATGCCCAAACCGACAGAAATCCACGCGAAGCTGCGCATCAGGTCTTTTCGCCGTGCACCTAAACTCTGGCCAACCAAGGTCGTCGCTGCATCAGAAATGCCATAGCCCGGCATGTAACAAAGGCTTTCGATGTTGATTCCGAAGGTGTTGGCAGCTATTGCCACAGAGCCAAGAGGGGCAATGATGCCTGTGATGGCGATTTGCGCGCCGCACATCACTCCTCGCTCCAGGCTGATGGGAGAGCCTATCTTGATGGCTTTCGTCAATATCTCTTTGCTTGGAATGTATCTGCTCAGTCGCTTGTGGGCGGCAGTCGCAGCATCCAGGGAGAACTTTAGCTGACGGTCTTTGGCTATCAGGAAATAGAGCATGAGAATCATGGTAATGGCATAAGCGGTAAAAGTCCCGTATGCAGCTCCAGCTGTTCCCATGTGAAGAATGAAGATGAAGACGTAGTTGAAAATGACGTCAAGCACACACATCAAGGCATTCAGCAGGCTGGGTACTTTGATGTTTCCGCTGCATCTGAGGCTGCCGGCTGCCAAGGTGTTGATTTCGAGGATGGGAAGAGCCAAGGCTACGATGGTGAAATATTCTGAGGCATCGGCGCAAATGGCTTCATCTGCTCCAAGCCAATGGGGAAGACTTGGAGCGATGCTTACTCCTATAGCCATCAGCAGGATGCTGAACGCCAGTCCTGAAAAGATGCCTTGCCTGACGATGTTCCGTGCTCCGTGCAGATTTTCTGCTCCTACAAAATGGGCCACTTGCACGGAGAAGCCAGCAGCAAAAGCGGAGCATAGGCCTCCGAAGAGCCAGATGGAGGTGGAGACAAGCCCAACGGATGCTGCCTCTTTTGTTCCCAAGCGACCAAGCATGGCGGCATCTATAATCTGCATGGCGACAGAGGACAGCTGGGCAATCATGGCTGGCAAACTCAAAAGAACAGTCAGGCGTAGCTTTTCTTGCCACGTCATGTTTCTTGCTCCTTGCCTGACCAATGTCAGCAGTTCGTCTTTTGAAAGGCTCATGGATTGTCCTGCTGTGTTGTTTCCGACTTCAAAGTTACGGCTTTTTCTTGAAATATGAAATTCTTTCCCTTCCCACAAGTGAATAATGACTGTAAAAGTGAATGTTTGTGGGTCTTACAGGACATAGTGGCGTGTCTGTCAGAACAGAAACAAGCAAGAAAGCCGTTGGTTAGCTGGCGGCTTTCTTGCTTGTTTGCTGATATGTTTGTAGCTTTTATTTCAGTGCATCCTGTACTGCGTCCTCGATAGCTGCGCCTCTCAGGTTTCTCTTCAGGATGGTTCCGTCAGGTCCGAACAGGATTATCTGTGGAATGCCGTTGATGCCGTATGCATCGCTGCCAGCCTTTTGAGCGTTCATGATTTGTGGGTAAGTGATGCCAAGCTGCTCTATCGCAGTCTTTGTGTCTTCTGGAGCATCCCATGTGGCAACGCCTAACACTTCAAAGTTGTCGCCTTTGTATTTCTCGTAAACGCTGAGCAGGTTGGGGATTTCTGCACGGCAAGGACCACACCAGCTTGCCCAGAAGTCGACGAGGACGTATTTGCCCTTGCCTACATAGTCTGACAGCTTAACAACCTTGCCGTCGTACTCTGCTTCGAAGTCTGTGAACATTTTTCCTTCAGCTGTTTCGACCTGCTTGTCCCAGAGCTGTCTCTCGTTGATGATGGTAGAGTCTGCTTTGAAGTATTCATTGCCGTCAATGAAAGCGATGATTTCTTCTGCTGGCATAGTGTATGCCAATACGCTTTTGATGACATAGACACCGGCATCGTTAGGGTTGGCTTCAATGAATTCGATGGCCATTTGCTTGATTACTTCGGTGCCGTTGCTGTCTTGGGGTACAGAATCCATCTTTTCAAAGAATGGCTTGAGTTTTGCATCAAGCTCTGTCTTTGAAAGGGCTTGCCTTACAGGTTCTGCAGGTTTTGAGTTCTGTGCGCAGCTGCTTGCCAAAAGAATGGTTGCAGTGGCAAGCATCATGAAGATTTTCTTTGTGTTCTTTTTCATTTTGTTGGTTTTAAGGAGTTAAATGTTATTGTAAATGTTAGGATAGCTAGGAGTGTGCTTGGCGATTTTGCTGATGCCGAGTGTAGAGGATTACATTCCTCCTGCTGGCAGATGCTTCAGCCAGAAGTTTTCCATCGTCTTCCGCAGGTGTTGCGTTGTTCCTGCGCCTTCGCTGATACTGTGAGAACGCATAGGGTAGGAGACTTGATAGAAGATTTTGCCTTCTTCGATGAGTTTGTTGACCAGCATTTCGCAGTTTTGGTAGTGTACGTTGTCGTCACCTGTGCCATGGATGAGGAGCAGGTTGCCTTCCAGCCCTTTGGCCCAGTTGATAGGAGAACCGTTTTTATAACCTTCAGGGTTATTTTGTGGTGTGTTCATGTAGCGCTCCTGATAGATTGTGTCGTAGAGTCGTTGGTCTGCAACAAATGCTACTGCTATGCCTGTCTTGAAGACTTTGGGGTAGCGGAACATGCAGTTGAGTGTTTGGCTGCCGCCGCCGCTCCAGCCTGTGATGCCGATGCGCTCAGAGTCGATGAATGGAAATTGTCTGGCCATGTCGAGAATGCCTTGGGCTTGGTCTTCGCTGGCGAAGGTGCCTACCTCGCCATAGATGCACTTGCGCCACTCTCTTCCGCGGGGGGCTGCTGCACCACGGTTCTCTATGCTGACGATGATGTAGCCGAGGCTGGCAAGATACTGATGCCATGCGCTGCTTGACCATACGTCTTGAACTGTGGCGTTAGCGGGCTCGCCATATACATCGATAATGACGGGGTATTTCTTGCTGGCGTCGAAGTTGAAAGGCTTGATCATCCACGCGTCAAGCATGAGCTCGCCTGATTTCACTTTCACAAACTCTTTGGCTTGCAAGCCCATTTCATCAAATTCCTGTTGAGCCTTGCTGTTATCTACCAGCACCTTGACGGTCTTGCCTGAGGGGAATGACTGCATGTCTGTCTGTGGAAAAGTTTGGGCATTGCTGAATGTATGTACGGCCCATGTGCAGGTGGGTGACATGTTGTAGCTGTGCTGTCCTTTCAGGTTGGCATCGCTCACCAGTTCACACTTGCCATTGCCGAAAAGCTTGGCTCTGTACAGGTATCGCTGGGTGGCATTATCTGGCGATGCGATGAAATACACATAGCCGCTTTTTTCGTCCAGCCCAACCTGTTGTATCACGTCAAAGTTTCCCTTGGTGATGAGGGACATTTGCTTGCCGTCTGCGCTCACGCGATACAAGTGCCTCCATCCGTCTCTTTCGCTCATCCAGGTGAAATATTTGTTGCCTCTTAGCCATTTTACTTGGTTGTTGGTCTCCACCCAAGCTTCGTCGCTGTCTTCAAAGATGTTCTGCAAATCGTTCTTCCCAATTGTAGCCGTCCACACTTTGTTGGTGTGCTGTGGGCGGTCCATCTGCTGGATGAATAATTGGTTTGTTCCGGGTATAAACTCCATGCGAGGCAGGTAGTTGTTGCGCTCGTCACCAGGAATGGGCAGCCAGGTGGTTGACCCACCATTAGCGCTCACGTAGCCAATCTTTACGGCGCTGTTGGTCGTTCCTGCCTTAGGGTAGGGGAAATGCTGGACGGTAGGGTAGAGGCTGTCCACGTTGTTGATGATGTCAAACCATCCTGTTCCGCTTGTGTTGCTCTGCCAATAGGCGATGAATTTGCTGTCGCCACTCCAGCGGAAACCATCGCGGCAGTCGAACTCTTCTTCATACACCCAGTCGAACGTACCGTTCACAATGGTGTCGTTGCCATCTGTCGTTATTGCTTTATAAGTCTTTGTCTGCAAGTCCTCCACATAGATGTTGTTCTTGCTTACATACGCCACTTTGCTGGCATCGGGCGAAAACTTGGCAAACATCAAGCTGCTCTCTGGCAGCCCTTTGCCTAGCTGATGCAAAACGCCGCTCTTGCGGTCGAGCACCCAGTAGTCGCCACGAGTGTGGTAGCGCCACACCTTCCTGGTGTTTGTGAAAATCAGCATTTTGTCTAACCCTTCGCTGAACGAAAAGTCCCCAACGGCAAGCTGCCTCCCACTTGCTTTATCAGTCATCAGCTGTTCAGCAGGAATCAGCACAGTTCGGTTGTCACCCTTTGCGGTATAAGTAACAATCTCCATTTTTGCATTCTCGTTCTGCTCCACCTGTATGTAGTGCTCGCCATCAGGCATCCATTCAATAGACCTGGCGTATGATGGGTAGACAAGGGAGCCATAGGCTCTCGTCCGCAAAAGCCTTGCGGTGTTGCTTTCCTGTTGCGCAAAGGTATAACCATTACACATTATTAATATATATAAGAGAAAGCTTAATCTAAAGAAGTTTTTCATTTTAATACAAGGTTTTATGTTATTCGTTGCAAAGATAGTCTTTTTTCTTCCGAGAACAAACCAGAATAGCTCTTTTTTTTCATAAAGAATACTTTTTCCCCACTTTAATCACCATTCTTATCCCTCTTTTCCCCTCCTTCTTCTTCCCCTCCGATACCTCTTCTGAGGTGCTGCGTTCGCCCCTCTTTTCCTCTCTTTTTCCCTTTTTTATCCCCGTTTTTCCGCGTTTTCCCCGTTTTTTTCGCTTTTTTCAAAAAAAGTTGCTGAAAGATTTTGC
>JAUMXY010000033.1 GCA_030528885.1 Bacteroidales bacterium
GAAAGACGTATCAAGATTAAATATAGAGTACGCAATAAGATTTCTGGTACTGCTGAGCGCCCACGTATGAGCGTATTCAGAAGCAATAAGCAGATTTACGTTCAAGTAATTGATGACGATGCACAGAAGACACTCGTTGCTGCATCATCTCTTGGCTTGGAAAAGATGAACAAGTCTGAGCAAGCAGAGAAGGTCGGCGAAATGGTTGCAAAGAAGGCTCTCGAGGCTGGAATTACATCTGTAGTGTTCGACCGTAATGGTTACTTGTATCACGGTAGAGTTAAAAAGGTAGCAGATGCTGCCCGTAATGCTGGACTTAAATTTTAAATGCGATTATGGTAAATAGAGTTAAAGTACAAAACGATTCCGAGCTTAAAGACCGCTTGGTTGCTATTAATCGTGTTACTAAGGTTACTAAGGGTGGTCGTACTTTCACATTCGCAGCCATCGTTGTTGTAGGTGATGGTAACGGCGTGATTGGCTATGGTCTTGGTAAAGCTGGAGAAGTAACAGCAGCAATTGCAAAGGGCGTAGAAGCTGCTAAAAAGAATTTGGTAAAGGTTCCAGTGCTCAAGGGTACTGTTCCTCATGAAGCATATGCCAAGTTTGGTGGTGCTCGTGTGCTTGTTATGCCGGCTTCTGAAGGTACAGGAGTGGTAGCAGGTGGTGCTATGCGTGCTGTATTCGAAAGCGTTGGTATTACAGACGTTCTCGCAAAATCTAAGGGCTCTTCAAATCCACACAATCTTGTGAAGGCAACCATTGAAGCCCTTGCGAATATGCGTGATGCTAGAACTGTAGCACAAAACCGTGGTGTTAATTTGACAAAAGTATTCAAAGGATAAAGAGAGTTTATCATGGCAACAATCAAGATTAAGCAAGTGAAAGGCCAGGCAGGTCGTCCTATCGACCAGAAGAGTACTCTTGAGTCTCTTGGTCTTGGCAAAATCAACAAGGTCGTTGAGCGTGAGGATTCTCCATCTTTGCGTGGTATGATTCGCAAGGTTGCACACCTTGTTGAGGTTATTGACTAACGTTAAATACATTAAAATCAGATTAAAATGGAATTATATAATTTGCAACCCGCTGCAGGATCTACCCACAACAGCAAACGTGTAGGTCGTGGTTATGGTTCTGGTAAGGGCCGTACTTCTACTCGTGGTCACAAGGGTGCCAAGGCACGCTCTGGATATAAGAAGAAGATTGGATTCGAAGGAGGTCAGATGCCTCTTCAACGCCGTGTTCCTAAGTTCGGCTTCAAGAACATCAATCGCGTTGAGTATAAGGCAGTCAACCTCGGTTTTATCCAGAAATTGGCTGAGGAAAAGAACCTTACAAAAATCGGCATAGAAGAACTCATTGCTGCAGGTTGGGTAAATAAGAATCAGCTTGTAAAGGTTCTTGCTGATGGCGAACTAACAGTAAAAGTTGACGTGGAAGCTCATGCTTTCTCTGCTACTGCTGAAGCTGCAATCAAAGAAAAGGGCGGAAACGCCATAAAACTCTAAACTAATGGGTAAGGCAATCGATAAAATAAAAGATATCAAGATTGTTAAGACATTCACAAACATCTGGCGTATTGAGGATCTGCGTTCGCGTATCCTCATCACGCTGTTGTTTGTCGCAATCTATCGTTTCGGATCTTATGTAGTGCTTCCTGGTGTTGATACCGGTGCGCTTCAGGGACTTCGCAATCAGACAGAAGGCGGTTTGATGTCTCTTCTTGATATGTTTTCCGGAGGTGCTTTCTCTCAGGCTTCAATTTTTGCACTTGGAATCATGCCATACATTTCCGCATCCATCGTGATGCAGTTGCTTGGTATAGCAGTTCCATATTTCCAGAAAATGCAGCGTGAAGGAGAGAGTGGACGCCGTAAGATGAATCAGTACACTCGTTATTTGACAGTGGCTATTCTTCTTTTCCAAGGACCAATGTATCTCCTTAACCTCAAGACACAGACCGCTGGGACCGCTCTTTATTCTTCATTGGATTGGAACGTGTTCATCTTTGTTTCTGCAATTATTCTTGCGGCAGGAAGTATGTTTGTTCTTTGGTTAGGAGAAAGAATAACAGACAAAGGCATCGGCAATGGTGTTTCAATCATCATTATGATTGGTATTATTGCTCGTTTCCCAACAGCTGTTATCCAGGAGTTCAGTTCACGAATTAACGGACAAGGCGGTTTGGTCATGTTCCTTCTTGAGATTGTGCTGTTCCTTGCTGTAATTGCCGCTGCAATTCTCTTGGTTCAGGGTGTGCGTCAAGTTCCTGTTAATTATGCAAAGAAAATAGCTGGTGCTCGTCAGATTGGTGGCGCTCGTCAGTATATTCCTCTGAAGCCATATGCAGCGAATGTGATGCCAATCATCTTTGCTCAGGCAATCATGTTCATTCCTGTAACATTGGCACAGTTCTCTGGCAGCAAGCTCAACCCTGTTGTAAGCCAGTTAATCGATAACGAAAGTTTCGGTTATAACTTGATATTCGCTATTCTGATTGTACTCTTCACATATCTGTATACAGCGATAACAATCAATCCTGTTCAGATGGCTGAAGACATGAAGCGCAACAACGGATTCATTCCTGGTGTGAAGCCAGGTAAGGATACAGCAGACTACATCGATAAGATCATGTCTCGCATCACGTTGCCAGGCTCTCTGTTCTTGGCGCTTATCGCCATTCTGCCAGCATTTGCAGGACAGTTTGGTGTACAGCGTGAATTTGCAGGATTCTTCGGTGGTACATCGCTCTTGATTCTTGTAGGTGTAGTTCTCGACACCCTCATGCAGATAGAGTCTCATCTCATGATGCGCCACTATGACGGATTGCTCGACAAGGGGCGCGTCCGTGGCGAACATTAAGCACTGCTTCCGACAAGATGGTATATCTTAAAACCGACGAAGAAGTTGAGCTTCTTAGAAGTGCAAACCTGCTGGTAGGAAAAACCCTTGCAGAATTGGCGAAAGTCATCGAGCCAGGAGTCACGACAAAGCAGCTAGACAAGATAGCAGAGACTTTTATACGTGACAATGGTGCCATTCCCACCTTCTTGGGATTCCCCAATCCATATGGGGCACCATTTCCTGCAAGCATTTGTACATCGGTAAACAGCCAAGTCGTTCATGGAATACCTAATGACACCCCTTTAGAGGAAGGAGATATCGTGTCAATAGATTGTGGTACGCAACTTGATGGCTACTGCGGAGATTCTTGCTACACATTTGCTGTCGGTGAGATTTCTGAAGATGTCAAGAAGTTGCTGGAGACAACCAAAGAGTCCCTGTATAAGGGCATAGAGCAGGCTGTTGTAGGCCACAGGTTGGGCGACATCTCTTATGCAATTCAGACCCATTGTGAATCCCATGGCTATGGAGTCGTTCGCGAGTTTGTAGGGCATGGCATAGGGAAGAAGATGCATGAGGATCCCAAAGTTCCGAATTATGGTCGGCGTGGGAATGGCATGTTGCTGAAGAGCGGTTTGTGCATAGCAATAGAACCAATGATTACCATGGGGGTAAAAGACATTTACCTGCAAGAGGATCGCTGGGGCATTGTGACACGCGATAAGAAGCCCGCAGCCCACTTTGAGCATACCATCTGTGTGCGTAAGGGGCAGGCTGACATTCTTTCGTCGTTTGAAGAAATAGAACAAGTATTAAGAGAAAAATCTTTATAAGTATGGCTAAGCAGTCAGCTATAGAACAAGATGGAACTATTGTCGAAGCATTGTCAAACGCAATGTTTAGAGTAGAATTGGAAAATGGTCATGAGATTATCGCTCATATCTCTGGAAAGATGCGAATGCACTACATCAAGATTCTTCCAGGCGATAAGATTCGAGTAGAGATGTCTCCTTATGACTTGACCAAAGGTCGAATAGTATTCAGATATAAATAAAAATACAATATGAAAACAAGAGCATCACTGAAGAAGCGTACACCTGATTGCGTAATCGTAAGACGTAAAGGTCGTCTATTTGTAATAAACAAGAAGAATCCTAAGTACAAGACACGTCAGGGATAATTCTTATGTAAGAATTCGAAATAAAAGTAAGATATGGCAATAAGAATTGTAGGTGTAGACCTCCCACAGAACAAGCGAGGTGAAATCGCGCTCACATACATTTTTGGTATTGGACGCAGCAGCGCAGCTAAAATCCTTGAGAAAGCTGGCGTAGACAAAGACATTAAGGTAAAGGACTGGAATGACGAACAAGCTGGTAAGATTCGTGCGGTTATCGCTGCCGAATACAAGGTTGAGGGTGACCTCCGTTCTGAGATTCAGCTCAACATTAAGCGTTTGATGGATATCGGTTGTTACCGTGGCATTCGTCATCGTCTTGGTCTTCCAGTGCGTGGGCAGAGCACAAAGAACAACGCTCGTACTCGCAAGGGTAAGAAGAAAACAGTTGCAAACAAGAAAAAGGCTACTAAATAATAATTAATATGGCAAAGAAAACAGCTTCTGCTAAGAAGAGAAATGTGAAAGTAACCGCTGAAGGTCAGCTTCATGTTCATTCTTCTTTTAACAACATCATTGTTACTTTGGCTAACAGTGAAGGTAATGTTATCTCTTGGTCTGCTGCCGGCAAGATGGGTTTCCGTGGCTCAAAGAAAAACACTCCTTATGCAGCTCAGATGGCCGCTCAGGATTGTGCCAAGGTTGCATTCGATCTTGGTCTCCGCAAGGTAAAGGCTTACATTAAGGGTCCAGGCAATGGCCGTGAAGCCGCAGTGCGCGGTTGCCATGCTGCAGGAATTGAAGTTACTGAGATCATTGACGTTACTCCACTTCCACACAACGGCTGCCGTCCTCCAAAGAGAAGAAGAGTTTAATCATTACAATTATGTCATTTGCCAACGAGCTCGTTTTGTCGCATCTTTCCTTTCTGCGGCTGCTGCTGAGAGCTGTATGGCATTAAACATTACAAGAAAAATATGGCTAGATATATTGGACCCAAATCAAGAATCTCTCGTCGTTTTGGCGAGGCAATCTTTGGCCCAGACAAAGTATTGTCTAAAAAGAATTATGCTCCAGGCCAGCATGGCAACAACCGTCGCAAGAAGACCTCTGAGTACGGTCTCATGCTTGCTGAGAAGCAGAAGGCGAAGTACACTTATGGTGTTCTTGAGCGCCAGTTCCGCAATCTCTTCGAGAAAGCAGCGACAAAGTCTGGCGTAACAGGTGAAATCCTCCTTCAGTTCCTTGAGTCTCGTCTTGACAATGTGGTATTCCGTCTTGGTCTTGCTCCCACACGTGCTGCTGCTCGTCAGTTGGTAAGCCACAAGCACATCACAGTTGACGGCAAGGTAGTGAACATCCCATCATATTCAGTTCAGGCTGGTCAGGTTGTAGCTGTTCGTGAGAAGTCAAAGAGCCTTGAGGTTATCGATGCAGCGCTTGCAGGTTTCAACCACAGCAAGTATCCATGGATTGAGTGGGACGAGAGCGTGAAGGGTGGCAAGTTCCTCCACATGCCAGAGCGTGCAGACATTCCTGAGAATATCAAGGAGCAGATGATTGTCGAGTTGTATTCTAAATAATAAATAATCAAATGGCGATATTAGCATTTCAAAAACCAGAAAAAGTAGTAATGTTGGAGGCTGACGAGAAGTACGGAAAGTTCGAGTTCCGTCCTTTGGAGCCAGGTTACGGTATTACCATTGGTAATCCGCTTCGCCGCATTCTTCTTTCATCTCTTGAAGGCTATGCTATCAACACCATTCGAATAGCAGGTGTTGAGCATGAGTTTTCAACCATTCCAGGTGTAAAGGAAGATGTGACCAACATTATCTTGAATTTGAAGCAAGTTCGATTCAAGCAAGTGGCAGATGGTTTTGAGTCAGAGAAAGTCTCAATTTCCATCGAGAATTCAACCGAGTTTAAGGCTGGAGATATCAACAAGTACCTCAGTGGATTTGGAGTGTTAAACCCAGATTTGGTCATTTGTCATTTGGATCCTCAAGCAACATTGGAGATTGAATTGAGCATCAACAAAGGTCGCGGTTATGTGCCAGCTGACGAAAATCGTGAGTTCTGCAACGAAATCAACGAGATTGCAATTGACTCAATCTACACTCCGATTCGCAACGTCAAGTTCGCAGTAGAGAACTATCGTGTGGCTCAGAAGACAGACTACGAGAAGCTGATTCTTGAGATTACCACCGACGGTTCCATCCATCCAAAAGATGCCCTCAAAGAAGCATCCAAGATTCTCATTTACCATCTCATGCTGTTCTCTGACGAGAAGATTACTCTTGAGAATGCAGACTTCGATGGCAATGAAGAGTTCGATGAGGAGGTACTGCGTATGCGCCAGTTGCTGAAGACCAAGCTTGTCGATATGAATCTTTCTGTTCGTGCCCTCAACTGCTTGAAGGCTGCGGACGTAGAAACTCTCGGCGATCTCGTACAATTCAACAAGACAGACCTGCTTAAGTTCCGTAACTTTGGTAAGAAGTCACTCACAGAGCTTGACGACTTGCTTGAGAGCTTGAACCTGTCGTTCGGAACGGACATTTCTAAGTATAAATTAGATAAAGACTAATCAAAAATGAGACACAATAAGAAATTCAACCACCTTGGCCGTAAGCATTCTCACCGCAAAGCCATGCTTGCCAATATGGCAATCTCGCTCATCATGCACAAGAGAATCACCACTACGCTCCCAAAGGCAAAGGCTCTTCGCGTATATGTTGAGCCACTGATTACAAAGTCAAAAGAAGACACTACTGCTTCTCGTCGTGTTGTGTTCAGCTACCTTCAGAACAAATACGCTGTTACAGAACTCTTCGGTGCTGTAGCAAGTAAGGTTGCAGACCGCCCAGGCGGTTACACTCGCATCATCAAGCTTGGCCGCCGTCCATCAGACGATGCTCCAATGGCATTCATTGAGCTCGTTGACTTCGACGAGAACATGGCTAAGACAGAAGCGAAGAAGACACGCACACGTCGTTCTCGCAAGGCTGCTCCAAAAGCTGAAGCTCCTGTTGAAACTCCAGCAGAAGCACCAGCAGAGACTGAAGCACCAGCAGAAGCATCTGCAGAATAAACATTGCCAAAGCATATCTTGCAAGGGGCTGTGTCAATCGACACGGTCCCTTTTTTTGTTTCTCCAAGCCTGCACGCCACAACGAAAAGCAGTGACCTCGAGTGATAGCCGCCGCATGCGTAAAACAACCGTCGCCCTTCTTTTTTCTTGTTAAAAAGTCCATTCTCTCCCCATTGCTTTCACATTTCAAATAAAATTCGTAAGTTTGTCCCACAAAATGCTCATTAACTATTTATGAAAAGACTACTGCTAACAATTGTAACCCTATTAGGCCTTTGTGCAGCACAAGCACAGACCGAACTCACCACAAGCGATTTAACCTCCTTGTACAAGACCCAGTCAAGAAAATGGACAAGCATCCACGACCCCTCAGTCGTCTGGGATCCAGCCAGCCAGTACTTCTACATCTTCGGTTCCCATTATGCCGGAGCCAAGACCAAAGACTTCAAGTCATACACCGGCATCTTCAATTACTATCAGGGCGGTTACAACTCGGATAATGCTTATAAAGCCTTCCAGTCCAACCCCACCCATACCGTCAAGCGCTGCTTGCCAGGCAGCACCACCCAGCAGGAAGTCATCCTTGGCTCGTTCGACGCATCGGCTTTCTGTTCCACTTATGCGGGTATTCAGGTGGGTGAACGTACCCCCACAACCGAAGCTGCTTGGGTCTCTGGCGACCAGTGGGCGCCAGACATTGTTTACAATCCCCACATGAACAAATGGTGCTATTACCTCAGCCTGAACGGTGACTATTGGGCCTCTGTCATCGTCCTCCTGACCGCCGACAAGCCCGAAGGCCCCTATACCTACCAAGCCCCCATCGTCTTTGGCGGTTTTGACGGGCAGACCCGTTCAGGAAAAAGCGTCAATTATAAAGACACCGACCTCGAAATCGTCCTAGGTCCCCAGACCACCCTCCCTTCACGCTACCGCACCAACAAATGGGGCGACTACTACCCCAATCCCATAGACCCCTGCATCTTCTTCGACGAAGAAGGCGAGCTGTGGATGGCATACGGCTCCTGGTCAGGCGGCATCTTCATGCTCAAGCTCGACAAGCACACAGGCTTGCGCGATTACACCGTCACCTATAGCGGCACCGGCACCTCGCCCAATGCGGCAGCCCTTAGCGACGCCTATTTCGGAAAGAAAATAGCCGGCGGCTACTATGTCAGCGGCGAAGGTCCCTACATCCAGCACATCGGCGATTACTATTACCTCTTCATGAGCTATGGAGGCTTTGCCCCCGATGGCGGCTATGAGATGCGCGTCTTCCGTTCCGACAAGCCCGATGGCCCCTATGTCGATGCAGCCGGAAAGGCCGCAACCTATACCGACGTCAACAGATGGGTGCTCAACTACGGACCATCCGCAGCCACCAATCGCGGCATGAAACTCATCGGAGCCATGAACCATTGGGGACTCATGAAAGTAGGGGAGTGCGCCCAGGGCCACAATTCCGCTTGCCAAGACGACAAGGGCCGCACCTTCCTCGTGTGCCACACCAAATTCAATGATGGGACATTTGGCCATCAGGTACGCGCCTACCAGATGTACCTCAACAAGTTCGGCTGGCTCTGCACAGCCCCCTTCCAATTCAACGGCGAGACAGTCAACGACGACTCCATCGCCACCACCCAGCCCTATTCGGCAGCCGAAGTGGCAGGCGACTACCATGTCCTCATCCATCCTTATAAGCTCGACCACAACAACTACGAAGAAGCCACCCCGTCCCTCATCCACCTCTCAGCAGATGGTACAGTGACAGGCGACTACAAAGGCACGTGGGCATATACCGATGAAGGGAAATCCTATTTCCAGATAAAATTAGGCTCAGCCGTTTACAATGGAGTCCTCGTAGAGCAGACCCTCGAAGGCTCCACAGCCAAGGCACTCTGCTTCACAGCCATCTGCAGCGGCCAGGGAGCCTATCAGGGCGTGCCCTGCTGGGGATACAAGCTGCAGCCATCCTATGCCCTGTCCTACAATTACCAGCAATACAGCGGCACCTACTTCAAGTCAACCCTCTTCTCAGGCGTGTCCGAGAACATCGACATCCAGTTCGACCCCGTCGAGAACGTAGAGCTGTCGTGGACCTCCTCCCATCCCGACATCATCTCTAACACAGGCAAGTACAATCCTGCAGCCGAAAAGACCAGCTTCACCATGACAGCGCGCCTGCAATGCGGCGACTACTATTGGCAGCGCGAATTTAGCGGCACCGCCCGTGAAGCCGTAGCCGTCAAAGGCGATCCCACCTCGGGCCTCGTCGCCTACTACAACTTCGACGAAAAGCCAACCGTGAACGTGCTCAACAGCGAAGAGAAAGTGGCCTATCCCGTCTCTACCATAGCCCCGGTTCTCGAAAATGACTATGCCCGCTTCGGCAGCGTGCTCCATCAGAAGTTCGGCGCACAAGGCTCCAACAGCTACTCACGCATGACCAACCCCCTCCAGGGACAGGAAGACCTCGAAGGCTTCACCGTCAGCATGTGGGTGAAACGCACCGACGACAATCGCTGGGATGCCCTGTGGAGCTTCTTCAATGCCATGTCAGCATCCACCGAAGGCCCTCGCCTCTACATGACCGGCAACAGCTACATCGGCTTCAACGACAACAAAGGCAACTGGTTCGATGTCAACCATCCCGAGTCCAAGACCCTCGACAAGATATCCAAAGGCGCATGGCACCTCCTGACCTTCACCTATTCCAAGGCAGAAGGCTATATGCTCTATCTCGATGGCGCACCCTACTATTCCTTCCAGCTCGTCTATACAGGAAGCGCAGACGAGAGCCAGTTCGACCGCACGCTCGTGCTCGACTTCGTCACCTCAGCCAAGTACTTCTATCTTGGTCAAGGTTCCTTCTGGGGCTCAGCCGATGCTTGCTTCGACGACCTCATGATATACAATCGCGCATTGACAGCCGACGATGTCAAAGGACTTGCCACCCTCCTCAACAGGGTCAATCCGTTCAACGATGGCACCATTGTCGGCATCGAACAGCTGCCATCCGACGCCCATCCTTCGCTGTCCGCCCGTCAAGGCATCTTCGACCTGACTGGTCGCAAAGTCGCCATCCCGGGCAAAGGACTCTACGTCGTGGACGGCAAGAAAGTCCTCTTCAAGTAAGCGCGGCATCCCTCAAATCAAGAGGAGAAACAACCCAAGAAATCGCCTTTCCGCTCGAAGCCGAAAGGCGATTTCTTTATGCCCTCTATAGGCGTACCCCTCGGGTCCGCCATACCGTACCCCTCGGGTCCACCCCATCGGACCCGAGGGGTACGCTTTTCAAGCCCGCCATTCAGCACCCGCATCTTTGCCCCCAATCACCCCTGTTGCAGCCCCCCGCACATCTCACCTCTCTCACCCTCCCGCACCAAGCAGGGCAGAGGAGGCGGCAGCCACCGACATCCGGTGGGGCGCATCGCCTTTCAAGCCCATGAAAAGTCCCGTCCCGACCAGCTTCCGACCTCCCCTTGCATGCACGTTCCGAAAAGCGAAAAAATATGGGTCTAAACTGAAAAAAACAGAATTTTGTTACATTTTCAGAAACGTTTATTGTTAAAATTTAGATTTTATTAAAAAAAATTTAGTGTTTTTTTGTTGGTGTGTCGAAAAATCCTTTTCTTTGCATACGTTATGTTAGCCGCAGTGGCAATTTGGCCAAATGTTACCGCTCAAGCTGCCATAACAAAGATTTGAGTGAAACTTTTACTAATATCATTACCTAACGAGAAAGACAAACAAATCTATTCTAATATTATTATGTTGTATAACTTTCAGAGGAAAAAAATGTGCAGACGCCTCCTGTTAGGAGGTTCACTGCTTGTTGCAGGTTTGGGCATCTATTCTTGTTCTGACACTTACGACTTAGGTGAAAAACAGCCGTCTGGCCTGAATAACATCTATGGCTACATGAAAGAACAAGGAAACTACTCAAACTACTTGCAGCTCATTGAAGATCTTGGTCAGGCTGAAATCCTTTCCAAGACAGGTAGTAAAACCATGTTCATCGCCGACGACGATGCATTTGCCAAGTTCTATGCATCAAACAGTTGGGGCGTGAAGAGTTACGGCGAGCTTTCTTTGGCGCAAAAGAAGCTGCTGCTCAACTCGTCAATGATTGACAACCCATACTCAACAAGTATGTTGTCATCAGCTGAGTCACAAGGCTCATCCGGCCGTCCGGTTAAGGGTGAGGTCTGCCGCCGCTCATCATCACAGTCACTCTTCGACTCAGTCACTGTGGTCACAGCAGCAACAGCCGACGCAATCCTTCCAGACAACGCCAGCTTCAACGACGTTCGTGCCAACCACGATTCAATCGTGCTCTTCACCGACGCATCCAACGCAGCTCCTATGGTTCACTTCACAGGAAAGTTCGTTGGTGTGAACAAGCTGGAAAACGCAGACATCGACTTCCTCTACAACCAGAGAGGTACAGGCAACTTCAAGACTGACGATGTTTACGTGAACAATTCAAAGGTCATCAACTCAAACATCTTCTGTAAGAACGGATTCATTCATCAGGTAGATAATGTCATCATGCCACTCGACAACATGGCAGAACTGATTCGCAAGAATCCGCAGGCAACTATCTACAGCAGCCTGATTGAGCGATTCGCTGCACCAAAGGACTCTATTCCTTTGACAAGAACATACAACCTCGCTTTCGGCACAGACTACGACACCGTTTTCGTGAAGCGTTACTTCTCTGACCGCTCAGCAGGTTCAACCATGTCAACAAGCATTCCGTTCCTCTTCGACAAGAACGGCAAGCCATTTGACGATGGTAACACATCTTTGAAGTACGATCCAGGGTGGAACGGATACATCCCTGAAATCAGTAACGACCGCCAGCCTATGATGGAAGACATGGGTGTCATGCTCGTTCCAACAGACGCTGCCATCACAGAGTGGTGGAACAACGGAGGCGGTACCGTAATCAAGGACTACTACGGAACACTCGAAGACACGCCAAACTCAGTGCTCGACGACCTCATCCGCGTCAACCAGCTCGAGTCATTCGCATCTTCAGTGCCATCACGATTTGATGCTGTCCTCAACGACGCCAACGAGCCATTAGGCATTACAATGGACGACGTTGACAGCGTTTACATCGGTTGCAACGGATTCGTGTACCTCACAAACAAGGTGTTTGCGCCAACATCTTATTCATCAGTCCTCTTCCCAGCAGTGATTGATACAACAAACTTCAGAATCATCTCTAACGCCATTGAGAACCTGAACTACGACAAGTACCTCAACTCAATGGTTTCAGAATACATCTTCCTGCTCCCAACCAACAAGGGTATGCTCACTTACGTAGACCCAGTGTCTTACGGACAGACAGTGACCAACCTCTGGGAGTTCCACCTCGACCTCACTAAGTCTGCCAGCAAGCAGCTCTATGCAGACGTGTTCGAGTGCACAGTCAACGAAGACGGTTCTGTCACAAAGGTTTCTGAGACACGCAAGACACAGGTTACAGGCGGTACAGACAACGGTACGCTGAAGAACCGTATGGAAGACCTCCTCGACAACATCATCGTTGTGGAACCATACCAGCCAGGAAAGAAGTACTACAAGACAAAGGGCCGCACATTCGTGAAGATTGAAGAAGTGGGCGGTGAATATCTTGTAAGCGGTTCTTGGCAGGCAGAGCAGAGCCAGCCAATGGTTGCTAACCAGGTTTACAACATGGACAACGGTATGACTCTGGCGGTTGATGGCGTTGTGATGGGCACCCGCAAGTCTGTTGCAAAGACACTGCGCGATGCAGTCGATGAGAACGGCGAGTCTATCTTCTCCGAGTTCTATACTATTCTCTCTGCTTGCGCAGTCAGCACAAGCAACGGTAAGGACGGCTGGCAGGCAGGTGACCAGGAAATTGGTAACTTGTTCAGCCTGAAGCCAAAGGGCTCTGTCGGTGCAGAGGATGCTGAGTCAGAGAAGGGAAAAGCTACTTATCTCTTGAACAACTTCCACTACACAGTATATGCGCCAACCAACGAGGCAATGTTGATGGCATACGACGCTGGCCTCCCAACACTCGACGACCTGGTTGAGGCAGAAGCGCTTGACGAGGAATTGGACATCGACCCAACTTCTCCTGAATCAAACGCAGGAAAGGTGCTTGAGGTGATGCTTGACTTCGTGAAGTACCACATTCAGGACAATTCTCTTTACGTTGACGCAGGCTTCAATGGCGGTGAATACGAGTCTGGAAAGACTGAGCTTATCGCTGCTGTAAACATCGTTGAAGACCTCTCTAAGATTGAGAAGATTGGCGAAGACTCTGTATGCATCAATGCTACAGACACCTTCAAGGTTTCTGCTTGGTTCGACGATGGTAGCGTCAGCTACTACACTGGCGAGTATTCTCCAGGTCGTCCATACAAGCTGAACGTGCAAGTGTCTCCAACGGAAATGACTGTTACAGACTGCCGCGGTGGTTATGACCCACAGACACACATGGCTAAGGGTGGTAACACTGCAAACGTTATCATGCAGGAAGGCTTGTACAACCTGATGGCTCGTGAGTATTGGTATAACGGAGCATCTAAGATTTCAAGCCCATGGGGAGCAACAATCAACAACTCTTCTGCTGTTGTTATCCATGCTATTGACGCACCGCTCATCTATGCCGATGGCAATTCATTTGACGCAAATGGTGCACCAGTTCCTACTCAATTCATTTATAAATATAAGAAACTTGCACAACAAAAATAGATCCAATCATGAAAAAGATAATATCAATACTCATGCTTTTAGCGTGTGTGTGCATCAATGCTAGCGCACAGGTAAAAGCTGGTGATGTGGTTAGCGGTCAGGTTTGGGATGATTTCGACCCATTGATGATGTGTAATGTTGTCGAGATAGACAATAACCAACGTATCGTAGCCCATGGAGTTACCGACATCAATGGTAACTTCTCATTCAAGATTGTAAGCCCTAAGAACAAAATCCGAATCTCTTATATCGGTTGCGAGACACTGACGCTCCCAATCAACAAGAAAGCTTTCGGCAAGATTGTCCTCAAGAGCAAGACAACACTGAAAGAAGTGACAGTCGAGGCTGTGCGCAAGAGCCAGAGCTCAGGTCTTTCCATCCCAATGACCGAGATTTCTGTAGCGCAGCAGGTTATCGACATGAAAGAATTCGAAGGTATCGCGATGACAACAGTAGACGAGGCCCTTCAGGGACGTATCGCAGGTCTTGACATCGTGGCTAACTCTGGTAACCTCGGTGCGGGAACAACCATGCGCCTCCGTGGTGTATCAACCATTCACGGTAACCAGAACCCGCTCGTTGTTGTAAACGGTAACATCCTTTCAAACGACGACTTGTCTGAGGGTTTCGACTTCTCAAATGCAAACGAAGAGCGTTTCGCAGAACTTCTGAACGTAAACCCTGATGACATCGAGTCTATCACAGTCCTCAAGGATGCTGCTGCATGTGCCATCTGGGGTTCACGTGGTGCTAACGGTGTTATTGAAATCAAGACAAAGCGTGGTGCACGCGGTAAGACTCAGGTACGATACAACTTCCGCTTCACAGGCTCTTGGCAGCCGGATGGCTACAAGCTCCTCAATGGTGATGACTACACCATGTACATGAAGGAGGCTTACTTCAACCCTCGCCAGCAGTCTGGATTCGCCGACAAGAACTCTAATGAATTCATTCCGGAAATCGCTTATGCACCAGAATGGTCTGAGTATCACATGTACAACGACAACACTGACTGGGTAGATGCTGTAAAGCAGTTCGGTACAAACCAGCAGCACTCTGTATCTCTCCAAGGTGGTGGTGAAAAGGCAAACTTCCGTATCTCTGGAGGTTATGAGCATGCAACAGGTTCTATCATCCGCCAGTATCTCGACCGTTTCACTACACGCGTAGCGCTCGACTACTTCGTGTCTGACCGTATCAAGGTTTCAACAAACTTCGACTTCACTTACACGAACAACGACCGTAACAACACTCAGGGTGCGCTTGGCGATGCTTACCGCAAGATGCCAAACCTCTCTATCTATCGCGAAGACGAGAACGGCAACGACCTTACTGACCAGTATTATACCATGAATCAGTGGGTGACAAAGGAAACCGGTACTTACAAAGCTTCTCAAGTATATTTGGATGACCAGTATGCTATCAAGAACCCGATTGCTGTGGCTTACAATTCTCGTCAGAAGGAAAGAAACATGAGACTTGGTCCTGAATTCATCTTCCATTATGAGATTTTGGGTACACAGCCTGAGCAGACACGCCTCAAGTATGAAGGACAGATTCGTTTCGACATCAATGCTAACGACAACGACTCTTATATGCCAGGATGGTTGTCTTCTAACAATCAGTTTGCAGACAACTACAACACTTCAAGTGCCTCAAACTACAAGAGCCACACGCTCACAACTCGTCACAAGATGACATTCACGCCTCATTTCAAGGCAGAAGGACACAGCCTCCAAATCTTGGGACAGTACGAATATTCTCAGGGTAACTCATCAAGACAGAACTCCGGCACACGCAATATGCCAACGACCGACGACATCACTTCTTCATTGGGTGGAGGTATTATCAGTTCTTTCAGTTCTGAAGCTGGTGAATGGAAGAGACAGTCTGTGACATTCCAGGGACACTATTCATACAAGGGCAAGTACAGTGTGACTTCAACACTCCGTGGTGACTGTTCAACAGCCTTCGGTCCTGAGCGTCGTTGGGGTTTCTTCCCAAGCCTCTCTTTGCGCTGGAACATCAGCGATGAAGCATTCATGGAACCGGTGAAGTGGCTGTCAATGCTCTCTATCCGTCCATCTTGGGGTATCGTAGGTAATGCGCCAGGTAGTGAAGGACTCTTCCGCTCTAAGTACAGAACAGGCGGCTCATACATGGGACAGGTTTCTGTCGTTCCAGACAACATCCGCTTGGTTGACCTCCGTTGGGAGAAGAAGACTTCTTATCAGGTAGGTTTCGACTTCGGTTTCTTCGAGAACAAGATTACAGGTAATGTTGATATCTATACTGGTACAACAAGAGACCTCCGCAACCCTGGCTTCAGAATTCCAACTTCTTCAGGTTACACTGAACTCAGCGAACACAATGCTGGTTCTATGCGTAACGAGGGATTTGAGTTCAACATCAACGGTAATAGAGTAATTGAGATTGGTAAGTTCGGTTGGGATTTCAACATCTCATTCGCAAACAACCGCAACCGAATCCTCTCTATGGATGAAACCGTGCTGGAATTCCATAATCAGGACTTTAACTATACCAACGAGCAGTATCTCTCACGTATTCAGCTCAACAACCCGCTGGGTTCTATCTACGGATTCCGCTACCTCGGCGTTTATCAGTATTCTGAATATACAGCAGAGGAAGTTCCTGGATTGAGCGGACCAAATTCTCCGGTTGTTCGCAACGAGGCTGGCGAAGTGGTTTACGATGCGAAGGGCGCTCCTAAGATGATGTACTTCAACTATGGTGGTGCCAGCGAATATGCATTCGTAGGTGGAGACGCTATCTACGACGATATCAACCATGACGGTCAGATCAATGAACTTGACATTGTATATCTGGGCTCATCACTTCCTAAGCTGACTGGTGGTTTCGGTACGAAGTTCCACTATAACGGATGGTCTTTGAACCTCCAGTTCAACTTCCGTTCAGGTCTGAAGACCATCAACGCTGCTCGCATGGGTCTGGAAAGTATGTCATCAAACAACAACCAGTCTATCGCAGTGAACTGGCGTTGGCACAATGAAGGTGATATTGCACGCATCCCACGCGCAGCAACAACCAAGACAAACTTCAACACATACAACTACCTCGGCTCTGACCGTTTCGTAGAGGATTGTTCTTTCCTCCGTCTGAACTACGCTCAGCTCTCTTACAATTTCAAGCCAGAGATGCTCAAGAGCCTTGGCATTCGTTCACTCCGTGCGGACCTCACGCTGAACAATGTATTCTGCATCACGAAGTATTCTGGTGTTGACCCTGAAGGACCACAGGCAGGTTTCGGTGCTGCCAGGGACTCAAACCAGACACCACGTGCGCGTTCATTTACTTTAGGTCTAAGTGTTACATTCTAATTTAACAAGCTAAAGTCATGAAAAAGATAAAAAATATAATGATTACCGCTGCAACGACTGTTGCTGTAGGTTTTGGCTTCAGCTCTTGTGACATTGACTTGTTGCCTCTCAACGAGGTCGTGTACGAGAACTTCTGGACGAACAAGGATGATGTTGAGAGTGTCGTAGCCGCATCCTATCTGGGAATGCAGAGCAGCAGTTACGTGGAAAGATTGATTACATGGGGCGAAAATCGTTCGGACAATACGCAGCCAGGTAACAGCATTTCGGAAGACCTGAGATTCTTGATGAAAGGAAGCCTCAAGACTACTAACGCATTCTGTGATTGGGCACCAATGTATAAGGCTATCAATTACTGTAATGTAGTTCTGCAGGAAGCTCCGGTGGTGAAAGCTAAGGACCCGAACTACACGGAGTCTGACTATAGAATCAATGTGGCTGAGTGTAAGTTCATCCGCGCTTATTCTTATCTGACACTCATCAAGACATTCAAAGATGTGCCTTTCACTTTTGAGGCATCGCTCGATGACAATCAGACATACCGTCTGCCACAGACTAAGTTTGAGACTATCCTCGATTCGCTCATCACAGACATTGAGGGATGTAAGAATTTTGCGCCGAACCGTTATTCTGAAGTGGCGAAAAATACAGGTCGCGTAACACGCGTTGCCATGTATGCTCTCCTTTCTGAACTCTATCTCTGGCGTGCTTCTGACTACAACCTCTCTAAGGCTGAGCAGAATGAATACTACAGAAAGTGTATCGAAAACGCTGACTGGGTGCTCAACTACAAGATTAATCAGTATGAAACAAATGATATTGAGAACCTTGACTTGAGAACTGTCATTGACAAGGAAGTGTATAACGAGTATGGCTATCCGCTCTTGGCTGAGGAACTTACCCCGGGAACGAACAACGGAGGTCCTTTGGCTACGAACTCTATCTTCGGTGATGGCAATTCTTTCGAGACACTCTTCGAAATCACTTTCTCTTATCGTGGTCAACAAACGGATAATACAGCACTGTGGAGGATGTACGGATCAGGCTCTTCTTCGCAGGCTGTGATTGCAGCAGACAAGGTGCTGGAAGGCAAGCCGGAAAACAGCGCAAGCTATTCTAATGAGAGATTGTTCTCTGTTCCATCAGACTACCGTTCTATCTCATCATTCTACTTCAATGAGTCATCAGGTGGCTACAACATTTATAAGTATGTTGTAGAAAATAACCAGGCTGGTGATCCGAATGTACAAGACGGATCCTATGGACGTGTAGGTACTACCTTTGTTCCTGCAACTAAGACTCAGTCTTATAGCAGTAGCCAGGAACCAAACTGGATTCTCTATCGTCTGACTGAAGTGATGCTGTTCCGTGCAGAAGCAGAAATAGAGCTCGCATTCAATATGGATGCTATTGCTGCTGAACCGGAAGACGGAGAAGGCGAAGAGGTTGAAGGCGAAGAAGGAGCAATCGAAGGCGGTGAAAGCACTGAAGGTACAGAAGGTACTGAGGGCGCTGAGGGCACAGGAATTAAGACTCGCGCATCTTCAATTGCAGTGTCTGGCTCAAACCTCGCTACTGCTGACGAGCTGAGAAAGGATGCGTACGACTTGATTTCTGCGGTGTACCGCCGCTCAAACCCTGTGGTGAAGACGCAGCCTAAATATGCTCCAACTCAGCCAACTACTTATGATGAATATCATTCACTGTTGATGAACGAGCGCAGACGTGAGTTCCTCTTCGAAGGCAAGCGCTACTTTGACCTCGTTCGTTCTGCAAGAAGAATCGGCAACACTTCAGAGTACCGCAGGGCTTTGGCAACGAAGTTCGCTGAAACAAATGGCGGTGCTGTCGCTAACAAGATGGTGCAGATGGACTTCATGTACATGCCTGTCTCAAAGAATGAAATGAAGGTGAACCCTGCACTCGTTCAGAACTCTTGTTATTTGGATGAATTGGATAATATCAAAAACTAAAGCATTATGAAACTAATAAAAATTAAATTCTGGGCTGTAGTCCTTTTCATCATCTCGGCCGTTCAGATGGGAATTGTGAGCTGTTCTGACGACCCAGGGGTTGACAATTACTATACAATAGTCAGGGAATACGCTGCTGACTATCTCAAAAACCGTGATGAGTATTCTCAGTATCTGAAGATTCTGGAGCGTGCTACAGGTGAACGCCAAGACCTCCGTCTGGTGGACATGCTGGGTACATACGGAAGCTATACAGTCTTCGCTCCAACAAATGATGCTGTGGACAAGTATCTCCAGGCAAAGGGCTTGACTTCTGTGGACGAGCTCTCAAAGGAGGATTGTGATACAATTGCTTTGAACTCTATCATCGATGGTAAGGCATACTTCACAACCGATGACTGCGAGGACATGATTTCTAATATGCTGGAGCGTAAGCTGAGATTCAAGTTCCTCCTGGAACTGGATGAGGAGACTGGCGACTCTGTGCCTTTCACTTACATCAACAGCGCAACTGTCGCTCATGAGAACGACTCTGTTAGCAATGGTGTAATCCATGTCGTTTCTGACTTGGTGGACACTTACAATGGATTGATTGGTGCATTGATTCAGACTGACTCTACATGTCTGCTCTACAATGACGCATTTAAGGTAACCGGTATCCTTGACTCGCTCGAGTATGACGAGGACAAGTCTTATGGCTGGGCTTCAACTCAGGACCGTATCGACTCTTGTACTTGGACAAATGACAAGCTGTGTATCCCAACTGCTAAGGACGCTAACGGTGGTGGCGGTGAGTATGACAACGTGGCTTACCCAGAGAAGCGTTATTTCAACTTCACAGTGTTCATGTGCCCTGACTCTATCCTGAAAGAGAAGCATGGCATCGAGACATTGGATGACCTGCGTAGAAAGGCACGTGAGCTTTACGAGCCAATGTATCCGGAATACGCTGACATAACAGACGAGAAGGACCGTCGCAACTATCTGAACATGTTCATCTCTTACCATGTTCTGAACAGATACGGTTCTTACTACACATTGACTTCTAATGACAACTCTGACCTGCCTAACAACTTCAACCGTCGTAAGTATGACATCGTTGACTTCTATGAGACTTTGATGCCACACTCTCTGATGAAGTTCTCTTTCCCTTCAGGTTCTAAGGTGGGCTTGTACATCAACCGTCGTGGTGTTCAGTCACGTGTCGACGAACGTGGTGTATTCGTGCAGGGTGCTAAGGTGCTGAACTCTTCACTCTTCCCAGATACGAAGTTTGACGCTAACAACGGTATCTATCACTACATCGATGATATCGCTGCTTACGGTGAGGTTACTCAGAAGACTGTACTCAACGACGTCATTCGTATGGACGGTACGACATTGTCTCCTGACTTCATGACGCTGATGACAGACGGACAGACTCCACGTGGACACTTCTGGAGAAATGGTGACCGTTATGGTACTGCGAAGAACACTAGCGTTGCTGCTAATAACGACAACCGAAGTGTCGGCTTCAAGCCTGGATGTGCACGTAACTTCACTTATACAAACAATACGCACATGCACGTTCGCGGACGTTCTCTCTACTTCTGGTCTTATGAAGGTGACGAGATTATCTTCAAGGGACGTTATGACGTGACCATCAAGCTCCCACCTGTGCCAGCAGGTACTTACGAGGTGCGTATGATGACTTGTGTAGGCTTTGCAACTCGTGGTATCATCCAGTACTATCTGGGTAGCGATCCTAAGCACTTGCAGCCACAGGGCATTCCATTCGACATGCGCCCAGGTGGACGTACGCTGTTCGGTTGGAAGTCTGACGACGACCTCGGTGATGATGACGCAATCACAGCATTTGACAAGTCTATCCACAACATCAGCTGGATGAAGGGTCCTAAGTGCTACCACTGTGGTTGGCGCAGCAGCTTCGACGCAAGCTCAGCTACAATGCGCGATCAGGACAACACCATCCGTAAGGTGATTGGTACATTCTATACTGACGGAAAGACTGACCAATATTTGCGTATCCAGCAGAAGATGGAGTCTGAGAACAATGAGTTGAACTTCGACTTCCTCGAACTCTGTCCAAGCTCTGTATACAATAACGAATATTTTGCAGAACCTGTTTGGTAATAAACATATAGCATCCCTCGCCCGCTCATTGCGGGGTGGGTGAGGGTTGCTGACAATAAAGAAAGAAGATATGAATAAAATTAAAAATACATTCCGTGCAGGATTTGTCGTAGCGGCAGGACTTGTTGCTATGTACTCTTGTACTGACACATGGGATGATCACTATAATGCGCCTGTTCAGTTGGACTACGAAGGAACAACAATGCAGGCCATAGAGGAGAATGCATCCAATTTCGCAAAAGTGATTAAGGCCTATGGCTATGAACGTGAGTTGACTTCTGATAACATCTACACCATCTGGGCTCCAGCTGACGATGCTTTCGATGTAAGTAAGTATATCGATGAAAACGGCAATGCTATCGAGGACTCTACAGAGGTTGTAACACAGTTTATCAAGAACCACATCGCGCGTTACGCTCGTTCTGTCAATGGAAAGAATCAGGATTTCAACTTGATGAACGAAAAGCGTGGCAGCATGTCGGCTGAAGGAAAGTTTGGTGATGCGTCTATCGCAGTGAGCAACATCGCCTGCAAGAACGGCGTTCTGCATATCATCACAGAGGAATCTCCTTACAGCTTTAACCTGTTTGAGCTGATAGCAAAGCAGTACAAGGATGATACAGACGAGGGCAAAGACACACTTTCTCTCTATGCGTTCCTTTACGATGAAAAAGTAAACAAGGACTCTCTCATCGAGGACAAGTCTGTGAGCCGCGGTGTGGACGAGAACGGTGATAAGATTTGGGTTGACTCTTTCGTGATGCGTAACAACACAGTATTGAAGAATGTTGACGCTAAGCTCTACGAGGAGGACTCAAGCTTCATCGCTATCATCCCATCTGCAAAGGCTTGGACAGAGCGTTACAAGATTGCAGAAAGCCTTTTGGTGTTCAATCCTTTTGAGGATGAGCGTGCTCCAGGCGCTTGCGACTCGCTCCAGCGTCACTATGCAAATATGTTTGCGATGTCAGACCTCTATTTCAACAGAAATGCGAACGAGCACTGGCAGGACTCACTGAAGTCAACTACTTACGGCGGCTTCAGCCCTTGGTATGAGCATGTTTACTACAGCAAGATGCCAAAAAACCTTCCTGAAGATGTTGAAGTGAACGACATCCTCTCTAAGTGTGGCGACCCAATCGAATGCTCTAACGGTATTGGCTACATCGTAGATGAATATCCAATGAGCGAGTACGAGCAGTTCTTCAAGAAAATCAAGGTATCGGCAAGTTCTTCAACTATTAATAAGGACTTGGATAAGAATGGTAAGGCTAAGTTCACAAAGAACACAAATGACAACTTCAGAACTTATAGCGGAACATTCTACTCAACCCTCATTGATACTGTAGAGAACGTTGTGTTGGATAGAAAGAACATCAATTACCGCTTTACTGATATCGTTCCTGCTTCAGGTTCTGCGAATCCGGTTGTTGGTTTTGATGTACCAAACACACTCTCTGGTACATACGACATCTATCTGGTTACTTGTCCAATCTGGATGGTTTCTGATTACAACAACATTCCAGACTCATTGCTGGATATCAGACCTTATCGTTTCTATACGACAATCTTCGAGCGTGATGAGGACGGTGAGTATCCATCTTCAGGTTTGCGTCTCGTGAATCCAATAGACTTGGATGAGGATGGTGACTCTACAAACTATTTCACAACTATCGATACGCTTTATGATGAGTCAGGCCATCGTATTGTGAATGATACTACTTTCCTCGGAACACACAAGTTCAAGAATGCTTATTACGGACGTAATGACGAGGGAGTTGTTATTCAGCTTCAGAGCCAGATTTCTTCTAAGTTGAAGGATGTATATTCACGTGAAATGCTGATTAGCTCAATTATCCTGAAGCCACATGGACTGAAGGGTGAGGATGTCATCATCACTCCTGGTGATGCTCCTGCAACAGAAGCTAAAATGAGAAAAGGTACAATGTTGACAAACTCTAATAAACGTAAATAATTATGCAGCACTTCAATAAATATGGAATAGCAGCACTGATGTTCTTTTTGGGCACAGCGCTCCCTGTAATGGCACAGGACGAAGCACAGGACGAAGTGGCTGTTGCGCCTATAAAGGTTGATAAGCCAACAAAGAGTTATCCTACTATTGATGTAAAGGGTAAGGTTGTTGATGCAGCAACTGGTGAGCCACTGGCTGGTGCGCAGATTCAAGCTTTCAACAATAGGTATTATACAGCGATGGCTGATGAGAATGGTGAATTCACCATCAAAGTGCCACAGTTTGTAACTTCTCTGTCTGTTAAGCTGGAAGGTTATAACCTCAACAATATTTCACTGAACGGACGTACAAGTGATGTGAATGTGAAGCTGTATTCTGATTTGCTGGCTACTGAATACACAACCGTGTCTTCAGCTGCTAAGACTATAGCAATTGATGGATTCGAAAATACTCCAGCATTGACTATCGATCAGGAGATACAGAATCGTTTGGGTGCAGATATACGCGGTATTCAGCGTTCTGCTAACCCTGGACAGGGTATTGCCATGTTCGTTAACGGTCTCAACTCCCTGAACTCAAATGCAATGCCGCTGATAATCGTTGACGGTGTGGTGTATGACCAGCTGTATGACACAGACATGCTTCACACAGGTTACTTCAACAACTTGTTGCAGGCAATCAATGTAGATGACATTGAAACTGTAGAGCTCTTGAAGAACGGTACAGCCATTTACGGCGCCAAAGCAGCAAATGGTGTTATCTCCATCAAGACAAAGCGATGCACTTCTATGGCAACTCGTATCGATGTGAACCTCAGTGCAGGTGTGGAGCTGACTCCTAACACATTGGATTTGATGGATGCATCTGAATACCGTTCTTATGCATCTCAGTTGCTCAAGACTTCTGGCACCAAGCTCACAGAGTTCAAGTTCCTCAACACAGATCCTAACTACTATTATTACAATATGTATCATAACAATACAGATTGGAATGATGTTGTTACACGTGAGGCTTGGACACAGAACTATGGCATCAACATTCAGGGTGGTGACGATATCGCTCAGTACAACCTTTCTGTAGGTTATACAGATTCGAAATCTACACTGAAGAGAAATGATATGCAGCGTTTCAATGTTCGATTCAATACTGACATCGTGCTGAACAAGTGGTTCTACACTCGCTTTGACGCAAGCTATACCAATGTGATTCGCAACTTGAGAAGCGATGGCTGGGCTTCAGACCAGAACTTGCAGGCTTTGGCATCACCAGGTGCTTTGGCTAACATTAAGGCGCCATTCCTCTCTCCATACGACTTCTCTACAGATGGCAAGGTGTCTTCATTTATCGCAGATGCTGATGACTACATGTATGAAGTGCTTGGTTCAAGAGGTGCTATCGCCAATCCGCTGGCTATCCTCGAGAATGGTGAGGCAAAGAACAAGAACCGTTCTGACTGTACGATGATTAATGTATCTATCGCACCAACATGGGAGCCTACTAAAGACTTCTCATTGACAGAGCATTTCTCATACTCCATGCAGAACTTTGATGAAAGCTATTTCACTCCAATCATTGGTATGCCATCATTCACATTGCCAAACAGCCAGGGTGAAACACAGAACTCAAAGTACTCATTCTTCTCAAGACACAATGCAGTGTTCTCAGACACTCGTGCTGACTGGAGAATCCTGTATAATGGCCCACATTACCTGTCAATGTTTGGTGGCATACGTTTCATGAACGACACATTCATGGCTTCTTATCTCCTTGGTGACAATACCGGTAACGATAAGACCCCAAACGCAACCGGAAATCAGATTTCAAAGAAGCTTCAGGGTTCAGATACAAACTGGAGAACGCTTGCTTATTATGCTAACGTTGACTATAACTACAAAGAGAAGTACTATCTGACAGGTCAGTTCTCAATGGAGACTTCTTCACGCTTCGGTCACGACGTTGATGCAGGACTCGGACTCTTCGGCGTAGCATGGGGTCTGTTCCCATCTATCCAAGGTTCTTGGGTGCTTACAAATGAAGACTGGTTCAAGTCTAACAACATCGTAAACATGCTGAAGGTGAGCGCCGGCTTTGAGTCTGTAGGAAATGATGCTATCGACAACACAGCAACACTGACATACCTTTCTTCAGACCTGCTGCTTGGTAACTCAACTTCTTCTATCGGCATTGGTCAGATTGGTAACTCTTCACTCCGTTGGGAGACCACCAACCGCTTCAATGCAGGTTTAGAGGGTAATTTCTTCAACAACCGCTTGAACCTCCGTGCAAATTACTTCATGTCAAAGACCAACAACCTGGTAGCTCTCGGTACACTCGCTTATGTAGCAGGTCTGTCTGATTACTACACCAACGATGGTGCGCTGAAGAACCACGGATTTGATGTGGCTTTCAATGCGAAGGTTGTAAACGAAAAGAACTTCAAGTTCGAGTTGGGCGCAAGCATGGGTCATTACAAGAACGAGTTGACTCGTCTCCCACAGGGACAGACCTCATTCGAGACTAAGATGTACAACGGTACCATCCTCTCAAAGGTAGGTGAAAGCGCAGGCGTATTCTATGGCTACAAGACTGAAGGCGTTTATGCAACTTCAGAAGAGGCAGCAGCTGCTGGCAAGTACATCCTCGACGATTCTTCAAATCCAGTTTACTTCGGTGCTGGCGATATGAAGTTTGTTGACAAGAATAACGACGGCGAAATCAACGAGTCTGACCGCTTTGTGATTGGTGATCCTAATCCAGACATCTATGGTAACATCAATATGAAGTTCCACTTCGGACAGAACTGGACTTTGGCCACAAACTTCAACTACTCTCTGGGCAATGACATCTACAACTACCAGCGTTCAGTACTTGAAGGTGGTTCAAACTTCATCAACCAGTCAAAGGCTATGAACCGCCACTGGACTACAGAAGGACAGGTAACAGATGTTCCTCAGGTTATCTATCAGGATCCAATGGGCAACAGCCGTTTCTCTGACAGATGGATTGAAGATGGTTCTTATCTCAAGCTCAAGAATGTAACGCTCTCATACCGCGTCCCAGTTCGTAACGAGTACTTGCAGGGCATCACAATCTGGGCTGCTGCAAACAACCTCTTCACGCTGACTGAGTATCTCGGTACTGATCCAGAAGTATCTTGCAGCAACAGTGTTCTCAATCAGGGTATCGACGCTGGCTTCCTCTCATCAGGTCGCAGCTTCCACCTTGGTGTTAAGATTAACCTCTAATATTTGTTTATCATGAAATTAAAATCTATCATAACATGTGGCATGCTCCTGCTTGGAGTGGGAGCAGCCACTACATCATGCGAGGATATGTTCACAGCAGAGAATAGGCTTGTGACTACAGACCTTGCTCCAAAAGACACCCTTTATCAGGTGATGGGCATTGTGCAGCGCATGCAGAAGCTTGCTGACCGCACAGTTCTCCTTGGTGAACTCCGTGCCGACCTCGTTGAGGTTGACCCTCTCCACTCTTCACTTGACATCCAGGAGCTGGCAAGCAACAATGTTTCGTTGGCAAACATCTACAACCAGCCAAAGGATTATTATGCAGTCATCAACAACTGTAATATTTATCTTGCCAATGTGGACACTATGCGCTACGGACAGGGTACACGCAAGTATTTCGAGAAAGAAGTATGCGCTGTGAAGTGTTTCCGCGCATGGTGCTATCTGGAGCTTGTCAAGGCTTATGGAGCAGTGCCATTCGTGACTGAGCCGGTGCTCACTTCCGATCAGGCTGAAGACATTGTGCTTTCAGGCCAGAAGTCAGACATGAAGACTATTCTCGATTTCTGTATCCAGGATTTGATGAAATATCCTTACATGAACGAGAACAATGAACTTCGTCAGTCATACGGTAACCGTTCGTATGCGGGTATTCTTTATTCTGATATCTTCTTGCCTGTTCGTGCTTTGTTGGCTGAACTCTATCTCTGGCGTGGTTCCTTCACTAACGACCAGAACGATTACCTGAACGCAGTCCGTATGTACCACGACTTCTTGACATTCCCAGGAGAAGAGTTGCATACTGCTGGAGATGCTTCTTGGTGGGGCAATCGTGAGTTCTCAGGAACGCCTTCTACTGGATATTCAAGCAATTTCGGTTCTAGCAACTATACTTGCGTTCTTCCGCTTGACACGACTGCCTACTATGGAAATGTAACAGATGTTCGTGCTGTGTTCAATTCTCAGTATTCAAACAAGTACTATCCTGCAGTTGCTCCATCACAGCGCATCAAGGATATCTCTAAGTCACAGGATTTCTGTAAGTATATGTATGACAACAATATTGCAGATACCCTCTATGGTAGCCACGATGCAAACGATTATGAGGAAAAGATTATGGAAGGTGACCTCCGTCTGTACTCTGTTTGGAGCAGCGAAAGTAACTTCCGCGAGAGCCAGTATCATGGCGATGTGAATCCGATGAAGTATTCAATCGTGAAGTATGGAAGAAGCCTTAGTACAGACCTGAAGCAAGATTATATTCCGCTTCTCCCTCGTATTTCTATCATCTATCTCCACATGGCTGAAGCGCTTAACCGCGCAGGTTTCCCAGAAACGGCATTCGCTGTGTTGAAACATGGTATATGCTACTACACGCTGATGAACCGTAACATCGTTTCACAGGATGAGTTCGACCGTCTTTGCGAAATCAAGTCTTGGGGTTTCTCACTTCAGGAGCCACAGTATGCTGAAGATGCAGAAGCTTCTAGCAAGACTGCAAGTTCTTTCGTAATTTGGCCAACAAACGTGTTCGGTATGGAAGACCGTACAACAGACCCTGTGCAGAATCTTGGAGGTCCTCGCAAGCAGTTCGGTATCCACTCCTACGGATCTGGTGACGTGGAATTTGACAAGTATTATGTTCTTGACGATTCTGCAACACTTGCTGAGTTGATTCCAAACGTGGTACTGCCAGACACAGTAGTGCTCGACCGCACTTCTACTGCTGAAGACACACTCGCATGGCAAGAGTCAATGATTGCATACAATGCAGCTGTTGAACAGAACGAAGAAATCGATTCGCTCAACATTGAATATCTTGCTAAACCTGAAGTTCGTGTAAAGCGTCAGGCTCACGTGTCTAAGCTGATTCTCGAAGAAGAGGCACTCGAAGGCATGTTCGAAGGCTATCGCTTCTACGACATCATGCGTTACCAGATGCAGGAAAATGGTGGTGCAAACATTGGTCAGACAATTACAATGCCTGCACACATCGAAGAGAAGTATGGTGTTACAAACAGCATGGCAGGCAAGCCATGGTACCTCACACTTCCTCCACGCTAGTCTCTACACGGAAATATTATAATTGATTCAATCGCGAGGTGTGCCGAAAGGTGCGCCTCGCTTTTTTTATTCTTTTTTGCCAAACGCTTCTCTCTGTACTTCTGTCTCTTCAGAAGAAAATCGGCTTCCGCGGCAGCAGTGCAGCAGCGCAGCAAGGAAAGGGGAGTGCCCGTTTCTGATAGCAGTCCCCCCTCCCATAGCTTTTCCCCAGTCAGTGTGCTGTGGGGCTTTCTGAGACCTTGCAAAGCAAGCGTAGGCAGTGCCGGAACCGTGAAAAATAGGTTGCAAAGCGAGTTTTTTAGATTTTTGTTGTGGATTTTATACAGAAATACGTATCTTCGCAAAATAAAATTATAAATAAGGTGATTATGGAAGATTCATTTGTACAAATAGGAGCCCGTTTGCGAGGTTTGAGGGAAGTTTTGGATGTTCCTGCACAGGAAGTTGCCGACCTTTGTGACATCTCGCTGGAGCAATATGAAAAGATTGAGCGAGGCGAGACCGACCCTTCGGTTTCCCGCCTGTTAAAGATATCGAAACGTTATGGCATAGCGCTGGATGTGCTGATGTTCGGTGAGGAACCGCACATGAACGGCTATTTCGTCACTCGCAAGGATAAGGGAATGCGTGTTGAGCGTCGTTGCGATTACCGTTACCAGAGCTTGGCGGCAGGCTTCCGTATGCGTAATATGGACCCCTTTCTGGTAGAGGTCGCTCCTTTGCCTGAAGGCGAACGCCGCGGACAGAACGCGCATGACGGACAAGAGTTCGCCATGGTGCTGGAAGGTCGTCTTGAACTGACTATCGAGAATCATTGCATCGTCTTGGAACAAGGCGACAGCATATATTTCGACTCAACCCGTCCGCATTGCATGCACGCGCTAGACAATAAAACCGTTAAATTCGTCAGCATAGTAGGGTAGGCATCAGAATACACATTATTATATATAATACGCGCGGTTTCCCCCTTCTGGGTTCCGCGCGTATTTTCCTTTTCCCTCCCCCCCCTCTTCCCCTCCAGTACCTC
>JAUMXY010000034.1:0-24909 GCA_030528885.1 Bacteroidales bacterium
GTACGACATACCGCACCCCTCGGGTCCACTGCATCGGACCCGAGGGGTGCGCTTTTTATGTTCTTTGTTTCTATGCTTCCTGCATTCCTGCGAGCATCTGCAAAAAATGCTGATGCATCCGCAAATCGGAATCAAGTTCTGGATGGAAGGAGGCTACGAGCTGATTTTTCTGCTGGGCAGCAACAATACGCCCGTCTACTTCGGCAAGAACCTGGCAATCGGAAGAAAGGATTTTATCGATGTAAGGAGCGCGGATAAAGGTCATAGGAAGATGGTCACCCACTCCTTTCACACAACCCTCCGTATGAAAACTGCCAAGCTGGCGGCCATAAGCGTTACGGCGTACATGTATATTCATTGTGGAGAGATACCCCTCGGAGAGGAGAATCATGCCTGCACAAGTGCCGAAGACGGGAAGTCCATGCAGGATGGCATCGCGCACCGGTTCAAAAAGACCGAGTTGGGCAAGCAAACGCATCTGTACCGTGCTTTCGCCACCGGGCAACACCAGTCCATCTTTTGGTTGCTGCCAATCTGCGAGCTGACGTACCTCAAAAGTTTCCACGCCCAGTTGCTGCAAGCGTTGCTCATGCTCTATGAAAGCCCCTTGCAGGGCAAGAACTGCTATTCTCATTTTCCTCGTTCTGCCATCAGCAGCTCTATTTCCTGTTCATTGATGCCGACCATAGCTTCACCAAGGTCTTCGTTCAGTGCTGCCAAGAGTTTGGCATCCTGATAGTTCGTAACTGCCTGCACGATAGCAGCGGCGCGTTTCTGCGGGTTGCCGCTCTTGAAGATGCCGCTGCCCACAAACACACCCTCTGCGCCCAACTGCATCATCAGCGCCGCATCGGCTGGAGTGGCAACACCGCCAGCAGCGAAGTTCACCACAGGCAGTTTGCCGTTCTCGTGCACAAATCGCACTAATTCATAAGGTGCTTGCAGCTGTTTGGCTGCCTCGAAGAGTTCGTCTTCGTTCATGCTAACCACCCGACGTATCTCGCTCTGCATCTGTCTCATGTGGCTCACGGCCTGCACAACATCACCCGTACCAGGCTCCCCTTTCGTGCGAATCATCGTTGCACCTTCAGCTATGCGCCGTAATGCCTCGCCCAAATTCTTCGCGCCACAGACAAAGGGCACATCAAACTTCGTCTTGTCGATATGGTAGATGTTGTCTGCTGGGCTGAGCACCTCACTCTCATCAATGTAGTCAATCTCGATAGCTTGCAAAATCTGCGCCTCGGCTATGTGTCCGATGCGGCATTTAGCCATGACAGGAATGCTGACAGCCTCCTGAATGCCTCGAATCATCTTAGGGTCGCTCATGCGACTCACTCCACCAGCAGCACGAATGTCTGCCGGGATGCGCTCCAGCGCCATCACAGCACAGGCACCAGCCTCCTCTGCAATGCGTGCCTGTTCAGGAGTCGTTACATCCATGATGACACCACCCTTCAGCATCTGAGCCAACTGGCGGTTCAAACTTTGCCTTGCGTTTGAGTTCGTTTCACTCATTCTTGACTCAGCAGAAGCAATTATATCTGCTCCTGCACTCACATTTCTTTCATTTGTCATTGTCGTGTTCCTTTATAATTATTTTTGCCGATATTGAAGAGGCGAAATGCCCTTCTGTTTCTTGAAGAAACGAGAAAGATGCGCCTGGGAGGAGAAACCCAAACGATGAGCTATTTCCTTGAGCGGATAGGTGGTCGTAGTGAGCAAAGAGACTATCTCGGCAGTGATGCGTTCGTCAATGATGGTCTTAGGCGAACGGCCCGCAATGCGCCGTGTCACCTGCCCTAGATAGGGGGAACTCACATTGAGTTGCTCAGCATAGAAAGCCACATCGGCATACCGATAATAGAAGCGTTCCACAGCATCGAGAAACTGATTGTACAACTCGCCGCTACGCCCCATTGACTCGACATAACCTACAGGCAAGTCTGCCAACAGTTCATGGGCATGACGTATCGCCTCATCAGGTTGCTCGCCCCGATTGAGCAGCACCGCCACCACCGACGAGAGCTGGTTGGCTGTTCCGTGCGGACCTTCCTGCCTCGCCTCCAACACCACCGTACATAGCGGCAGGATGAGACGTTCAATAGCCTCATACACTTGGGGCGAAAGCAGTCGTTCGCCATGCGCAGATTCCTTCACGGGTGCGTAGATGACGTGCCGAGGTCGGTAATGGCTCAACACCTCAGCTACAGCCTCCACCACATCAATACGCCGAAGCAGTCCCAGCTTCACCACCTGCGGCTGCAAGTCGTTGATGATAGCCTCCACCTGCTGACGCACTATCGAAGCTGACAGGTCGTAGAACTCCTGAATACCCAGTGTGTTCTGCACCGTGATGGACGTGATGGCTGATGCCGCCACCCCTCCTAAGCGGGAGATGAAGCGGATGTCCGCCTGCACCCCCGAACCACCTGTGCCGTCGCTTCCCGTAATGGTTAAGATAGCTCTCGTTGGATTCTTCTTTTTCATTTATATAAAAATAACTGCTGCAAAGGAACACAAAAAATGCAGCAGTTACTCAAAAGGGCTCTGTTTATGATAAAAGAAAATACAGTTTGGGCAAATCCACGCTACTTCAGAACATTCTTTCCTTTCTTCAGTTTTATCACCTGGCTGACTCCATTGACTTGAAGCACAATGCGACATTTCTTCTGTGCAACCAACGTGAGCGTCGCAACCTGTCCATCCTTCCACGTCATATCGACCGTAATACCTCCGCGGGCTCGAATGCCTGACACTGAACCATCTTCCCAATTCTCAGGAAGAGCGGGTAACAGTTCCACCACAACATTCGGCTTTCTTTTATCTTCAAGAGAGTACTCGCTTTGCATCAGCATCTCAATGACACCAGCACAGCCTCCGAAGTTCCCGTCTATCTGGAAGGGTGAATGAGCATCAAGCAGATTGGGGTAAGTACCTCCTCCTCGCCGAGCATCTGTTCCTCGATAACCGTCTGGACTCACATAGCTGAGCAGTTTCCGATAGATATGGTATGCATTCTTCGCATCGTGCAAACGAGCATACAGATTCACTCTCCAGCCTGTACTCCAGCCTGTTGACTGATCGCCTTTTATCTCGAGCGACCTTGATGCCGCACGATAGATTTCCTCTTTGGTATGCACCCCATCATCAACGTTGTGTCCTGGATACACACCAAACAGATGGCTCTGATGACGATGATGCGGATCCTCATCGTCCCAGTCATAGAACCATTCCTGCAAATTTCCACGTTTGCCAATCTTGTATGGCTGCAACCGCGCTAATGCAGCATCTGCTTTTCCTATGAAATCCTTATCCGTCCCAAGCTCCACAGCAGCATTTCTTGCATCCGTAAGGCATTCGCGAATCATGGCGATATCGGCAAATCCTCCATAGCAAGTTCTCCCATGATAGCCCTCAGGCGTGATAAAGATATTTTCAGGCGATGTCGATGGGGCCGTTATCAGAAACTCTTCACCCTCAACTCCCATCTCTTTCGTAGAAATAAGCCATTCCAGACAGAACTCAGCTGCACCCTTCAGAACGGGATAATACTCCTCCAAGAACGTCTTGTCAAGCGAGAATGTGTAATGCTCCCAAATATGCGTGCTCACCCATGCTCCGCCCATATTCCAGTTCGCCCATGAAGGGTCTCCTGTCCGAAGTCCAACAGGGCAGGTCATTGCCCAGATATCCGTATTGTGCGCCAGACACCATCCTTTGTCAACCCCATAATAAGCCTTGGCCGTCAGTTCACCAGAGCCTTGCAGTTCCTTCATGTAAGTAAACAGCGACATGTGCATCTCAGGCATGGCTCCTGTCTCTGCAGCCCAATAGTTTTCTTCTAGATTGATATTGCTGGTATAGTTGCAAGACCATGGCGGTAGTATCGACTCGTTCCAAAGTCCTTGCAAGTTTGCTGGCACATTCGGAGTTCGCGAACAAGAGATGAGCAGATAGCGTCCAAACTGAAAGTACAATGCTTCCAACTCTGGGTTAAAGATGTTCTCATCCACATATTCCCTAAGCACCACATCGGTAGGCCGATCATCAGCAGGAGCATCTCCAAGCGTCAGCTTTACCCTATCAAAGATGCTCTTATAGTCATTCACATGGCGGTTCAGCAATTCATCATACGTCTTCGAGCACAAGTTCTGCAACCGCAACTCTGCCAACTCGCGATAAGGCTTCCCTTCTCTTACGGGGTCCTTATCATAGCCATTGAACGAAGTGGCATTGGTGACATACAGCACAATCTGCCGCCCTGACACAACGATGCTTCCATTCTCCTCTTCCACCGTTCCGCCAACCACTCTCACGACTGTACGGAAATGCACTCCCCGACTCTCATCATAAGCAAACTTCTCATCTGCTGCATAATAAGTAGGCAGTGATGTGTAAGCAGCATACCCATCGTTCAGGATGACATCGCCCTCAACGGTCGTACTGCATGGAAGTTGGCTCTCCATAGCTACACGCACTTTCACACCATCCGGACTGTCTGTCGTCATACGCACAACAATTCCCGAATCAGGATAAGTGGCAAAATACTCCGTTGCATATTGATACTTGCCACGATGAAACACCGTATGAGCAGTAGCATTGCCGATGTCGAGCCATCGGCGGTAATTGCTCACTTCACCATCTTTATCAAGATAATGAATCTGCAATTGTCCCAACGGCTGGTAGTTCTGTGAAAAGTGCCCCTGCACATTCTTCTGCAGACGGTCCGCTTCACGATAGTCTCCCCTTTTCAGCGCATCGCGTATGGCAGGGATGTACGTATGAGCCTCAGGTGAAAACACCTTCATGTTGCAAGGTTCTCCCGTCCACAGCGTGATGTCATTCAGCGAAATGCGGTCAACATCAGTACCACCGTATACGATGCCTCCCATCGTACCATTCCCAATGACAAGCGCCTCTTCAAAGAACTCTGCCGGACGATGGTAGCGCAATGTTTGCGCCACCATCACCCCAGCAGAGAAAAGTAACCATAAAATGGTATAGAGTTTTCTTTCCATTAAAACTTAACAGTCTTTTTCTTTCCACTATACACGACGTCTGCCTTGCGCCCGTCGGGAAGAACCACACGCATTCTCATGTCGTTGTCTGGCTCATAGTCTCCCTGTCGCGCCATGAGGGTGAGCGTCTGCTTCTTGTCGTTCCATATCAGTTTGAACGTGGAGCGCTCTCCTTCCTCGTAGTCGTAACCATCACCTTCGTCCTGATAAACGGTGAACTCAGCATCTGCACCTGGATAGACTTTGATTTCCCAAGGGACATCTTCGTAGAGGGCTGCATACTCTATCTTTTCAGCACACGTCGGGATAATGCTTCCAGCTGGCACGAACACTGGGATACGCTCCAGCGGCGCATCTACGGTCACGGTCTGTCCTCCTTCGTGCAGGGTGTTGTCATAAAAGTCAAACCACTTCTTGCCCTTGGGCAGATACACGTCCCAACGCTTGTCCACGCCTGTCAGCTGCGCTGAGTTCTTGTCGTAGTACATAGGCTTCGTCACAGGAGCCACCAGCAGACTCTTGCCCAGCATAAACTCTCCCTTCAAATCGAGCACATTCTCATCATGAGCATAGTCAAACGCCAATGGGCGCGCCATCGTACCGCCATTGAAAGTCACATCGCCTGCCAACGAGTAAGTATAAGGCAGCAAGCTGTAGCGCAAGTGGATGTAATCGAGGATGGTCTGATAGAAGGGGCTGTCTTCTCCGCCGAAGCGCCATGGCTCACGAGGCGTGTCTGTGCCGTGGCTGCGCATCATGGGCAGGAAGGTGGCATACTGGAGCATTCTCACATACAGTTCGCGGAAACCCATGTCCTCCACGCCCTTGTCATAGTCGCCGATATAGAACCAAGCCCATCCTTTCTTGACGAAGAATGCGCCTACGTCCACTGTCCAGTAGGGGCATCCTGTGGACATGAAGTTCAGTCCTGCAGGTATCATCTGCTTGAACGCGTCCCACGAAGCATGCGTGTCGCCATTCCACACCACGGTGCCGAAGCGCTGCTGCCCTGCATAAGAGGAGCGTGTGAGGTTCACCACACGCTTGTCGTCGGTCGCTGCGCGCTGATGCTCATAGATTCCCTTTGAGTGATAGAGCGAATAGAGCTGGCTGCGCTCCTGTCCCAAAGCATCTGCCAGACGCTTGCTGCACAGTTCGTAGCGCTCAGCGTGGCTGTCCCAAGTGTAGGCCGCCCCTCTGTTGCCCCAGTCAGCATCCAGCGGCTCTGAGGAGTCGCACCACCAAGCATCAAATCCGTTCTTGAAGAACTCATTGTTGGCATATTCCCAATACAGGTCACGCCCTTTCTCGGAGAAGGCGTCGTACACATTCGTGCCAGGCAGCATCAGTCCTCGCTGCTGGAAATCCTTCTCCTGCGGCGAGTTGGACATGCTCGGCCAGATGGAAATCATCAGCTTCGCGTTCATGCCATGAATGGCATCCGTCAGCGCTTTCTTGTCAGGATAGTCACGCTCGTTCATCTTCATGTGTCCCCAGCTGCCTGGCTCCCAATAGTTCCAGTCCTGCACAATCATGTCTATCGGAATATGGCTTTCGCGGAAACGCTTCAGTGTGCCAATCAATTCAGCCGAGCTCACATAGCGCTCTTTCGACTGCGTGTAGCCAAACAGATACAGCGGCATCATCGGCACATCGCCCGTCAGCCAGCGGTAATTCTTCACTGTCGCATCCATGCAATAGCCCTTCATGAAGTAGTAGTCGAGTTGAGGAGCTGCCCCAATCTCCACATAGCTGCTGTCGTTCACATCGTTCAGCACCATATTGCTTCCCGCATTCAGCAGCAAGCCCCAGCCACCTGTAGAGTTCAGCACAGGCACCATTTCCTTCAGATTGTGCTGGCACATATACACTTTCTTGCCGCGCAAGTTCATGTAATCCTCCATATATCCGCCTAAGCCGTACAGCGCCTCATTCTCTTTGAAAGACAGATGTAGCTTCCATTTCCACGAACTGCTCACCAGTTCGCGCTTCAGCACGTCCATCACCTCCTTGTCTCCATCCGCAGTCTTCACGGTGCGACGCGTGCTCTCGTCAAACGTCACCTTCTCCACCTTCACCGTCTCTCCCTCGTGCGGACGAGCAGCATCCTCGCGTAGCAGGCAGGCACCCTTTCGGTCGAAGTACGAAACAGCACCCGTGCGCTTGTCAATGCGCACCACCAAGCTGTCCGACCGCATCACCACCTCATCCTGCGTGTCAGCACGTTTCACTTTTACTTTCACAGGCTCACGCTTCACACATATCTCATTGTCCACATCAACAACCTTGTCCGCCTCCGTATAGCGCAATCGAACAATGTCATTCTTAACAAACTCCACACGCATCAGAGCATCACCCACGTTCAGCTCCACGCCGTTGCCCAAATCCTTTTGGGCACATGCGGCGCCCGACCACAACAGCATGGCTGGCACCGCCCATAAAAATTTTCTCATAATCATACGTTTTTAATGTGTTTGATGCAAAGATAAACATTCTTACATTAAAAAAGAAAAAAAAACAGCTACAACCACAAAATGTTATCAAAAGCGAAAACATTTGTAACGCCAAAGAAAATAAGAAGGCAGGAAAAAAGAGATTTGAGAGAAAAAAGAGTAAATTTGCAGGAACAATACACGGAACGGAAATAGGCGTATAACGATTTCTTGTTTTATGAAAGATATGAAACTACTCTGGATAGACCTCAACTGCTCATTCTCACACAGTTCTTTAGCATTGCCAGCCCTCCACGCTCAAATGAAAGGAAACAGCCAAGTGGAATGGACGGTTGTCCACAGCACAAACAGCGAGCCAGCTGGAATAACCGTCAATGCCATCTACAACCACCGCCCTGACGTGATAGCAGCTACCGCATGGCTGTTTACCCACGAACAACTGATGCATATCATCAAGCGTGTCAAAGCCCTGCTGCCACATGCCACGGTCATACTGGGAGGCCCTGAATTTCTTGGCGAAAACGAGACGTTCCTACGGCAAAACCCAGAAGTAAACGCTGTACTCCGCGGAGAAGGAGAAGAAAGCTTTGCTGAATGGCTAAAGATATGGAACGAAACAGAGCAATGGAACACAATTCCAGGCTTATGCCATATCGCCGACGGCAGATACCACGATGGCGGAATCGCTCGAGTCCTGCACTTTGACAAACTTCTACCACCCGAAGCCAGCAGCCTATTCTGTTGGGACAAGCCTTTTGTACAGATAGAAACCACACGAGGATGCTTCAACACCTGCGCATTCTGCGTCAGCGGTGCAGCTGAACCGATACGTCAAATTCCTATAGAAGCCATACGGGAAAGACTCCAGAACATCCGAGAACACGGCATACGCGACATTCGTATCCTCGACCGCACTTTCAACCATCACCCGCAGCAAGCCATCGCCATGCTGCAGCTCTTCGCCGAGTTCCATCCCCATCTCCGCTTCCATCTAGAGATACATCCAGCCCTGCTGCCGCCAAGCGTGCGAGAAGTGCTGGCGACGCTCCCTACAGGACTGCTGCATCTGGAAGCTGGCATGCAAAGCCTGCGGCAAGAAGTGCTGGACCGAAGCCAACGAAAAGGAACGCTGGCACAAGGAATCGACGGACTGCAATACTTATGTTCGCTGCCCAATCTGGTCACTCACGCCGACCTCATCGCAGGACTTCCAAGCTACACATTAGCGCAAATCTACCAAGACATACAAACACTGGCAACCTGCCATGCTGGAGAAATACAGCTGGAATCCCTAAAGCTGCTGCCAGGCACCGCCATGCGCCGCAACGCTGCAAAACTGGGAATCCGCTACTCCCCACTGCCTCCCTACGAAGTGTTGGAGACGGATGCCATCAGCAACGAACAGCTACAGGAGGCACGGCGCCTGTCCCGCCTGCTCGATGCCTACTACAACACCGAAGCATGGCAAATGCCAACAAGACAGCTCATCATTCACGAAGAAGATTTTCTGCACAGTTTCCTCCGCCACCTAACAACCCACAACCACATCGAGCAGCCCATGAGCCTCGAACGTCGCGGCGAACTGCTATATCTCTTCTGCTGCGAACATTATCCAAACTACACCATGCATGTCACCACAGCGTGGATAGAAGCAGGAATGTCATTGAAGAAACGCCCGGCAGAGCACATCCTCACAGGCCATCTGCAACCACCCAACGGGTGGACTGTCATCTACGGAGAATATACCGACCAGCTGCGGCTCTGCCATCTGCCCACAGGACCTGACGGAGAAGGTTACTGGTTCGGATATAGCAGCGCTGACCACCGCCAACCACCCGTATTCAAGGCAGAGAAACGAAAAACAACATAAAAAAGCCTCATGTTTGGCAAAAACTTCTTACATTTGTACATCATTATCAAACACTAACATCAAAACACCAACCAACACCATGATGAAAAGAAATCTTTTTTTTGTCCTGCTGCTGTGCTTCATCACTGCTCAAGCACAAACCGCAAGAAAATTCACGATTAACCTGACCGACGACGGCAAGGCACAAATGGTCTGCTTCCTACCAGAAACTTCTTCGGGAAAAGCTATCGTAGGCATACCAGGAGGCGGATACTCCGTCCTCTCAAACACCCACGAAGGTTATTTAGCTTCAGAGTGGCTCAACAAGCAAGGAATCGCCTACTTCGTCGTCAACTATCGCCTGCCCAACGGCGACAGAACCATTCCAATGGGCGATGTACAGAAAGCCTTCGGCATTGTGCGCGACTCCGCCACCGTATGGAACATCCATCCGCGTGATGTGGGCATCATGGGCTTCTCAGCAGGAGGGCATCTGGCATCAGTCATTTCCACACACTCCGAGTACGAAGTTCGTCCCGACTTCACCATCCTGTTCTACCCCGTCATCTCAATGGATGAGCGTGTTTCGCACAAGTACTCTTGCATCAACTTCCTCGGAGAAGACGGACAGAAAAACCCAGAACTGGTGCGCCAGTTCTCCACACAGAACGCCGTAAAACGGCATCTGACACCTCCAGCCATCATCATAACCGCCAGCGACGACCGCCTTGTGCCCTTCGTCACCAACGGACTGGCTTACTACACCGCCATGCGCAATGCCGGCAACGAATGCACCATGCACGTCTATCCCACAGGCGACCACGGTTTCGGATTCGGCACATGGTTCAAATATCACGACCAGATGCTAAACGAGCTTGAAGCTTGGCTCAAAAACCACCCAACGCCCAAACCTGACGTACAGCGAGTAGCATGCATAGGCAACAGCATCACCGACGGACATGGCATCGACATGGCAAGCCAACACGGCTATCCCGCTCTGCTTCAGCAAAAACTGGGTGAGAACTATCAAGTGAAGAACTTCGGCGTTAGCGCACGCACCATGCTCAACAAGGGCGACAATCCCTACATGAACGAAATGGCATGGCGTGACGCGGTTGCCTTCAATCCAGACATTGTCATCATCAAGCTGGGAACCAACGATTCCAAGCCACAGAACTGGCAGCATGGAACAGAATTCAAGCAGGACCTCGTGCAGATGATTACCACACTTCGCCCGGATTTAGCACAGCCTAAAAAGAAGAAAAGCAAAAAAGCCCAAGCAGAACAAACTGCCAAGCCACAGATTTTCCTCTGCACACCTATCCCAGCCTTCAAATCCAGCTGGAACATCAACGATTCGGTTATCACCAACGGCATCATCCCCATACAGCAAGAAGTGGCGAAGGAATACGGCCTGCAAGTCATTGACCTGCACACACTCTTCGCCAACGACGGCGACAAGATGCTTTCTGATGGCATACATCCCAACGAAAAAGGTGTACAGCGCATGGCAGAAATCATCGCAGACGCACTGACGAAAGAGAAGGAATAAACAACGTCCCTGCTTAACATACAGAAGCAGCACACAACAATTTCCATATTGCGTGGAGGAGGCTTATCAAAAGAGAAGCTTCCTTCACCATTTTTTATAGTGGTGTCCGATGATTTTAAATAAGGGTTAATGAACACTTTTAACTGCTTTTTCTTCGGTCTCCCACTGTAAAGATACAATATTTTCTCGCCAAAGTTGACACCCTTTTCTAATCGACTCAGTTTTAGAACGATGCTACCATTCTCCTCTTCTTGATGGCTCAAAATGCTTGTTGCCATCCAAATCGTACCCCTCGGGTCCGATGCACCGTACCCCTCGGGTCCACTTGAGCGGACCCCTCGGGTACGGTATGTTAAGGCATGGTCTTAAGCAGGTGAGAAAAAAGTAAAATGCCTTCGTCTTAGGCTATCGAAGAGTAAAATCGAGGGTATGCCAAATTTGGCACACCCTCATGCATATAACGTCACAAGAAAAACAGCAAGACGCCTGCCACACTGATAATGGCTCCGACAATTTCGGGCAGCGTGACTTTCTGCTTGAAAAAGTACCAACTGGGCAGCAGGATGAAGATGGGAGTCATGGCCATGATGGTCTGCGCTATACCTGTATAGGTGTAAAGCGTCGCCATAAGGGAAAGACTGACTCCGAGGAAGGGGCCCATGATGGTGGCAATGAGGGCGAAGGTCATGCCGCGGCGGTCGCGGACAGCGGAGAGCACCCGACGAGTTTTGCGCGTAAGAAACATGACAAGGGCAAATCCCAAGAGCCCTGTGACGGCACGGATGAAGGTGCTGGAAAAGGGCATCATCTGCAATATCTGAGGAGTGGTGATGAGTGTTTCGTAATGTGTCATGCCAACTTTGCTAAATACAAGTCCTATACCTTGTCCAAGTCCAGCGCCGATACCGAAGAGAATGCCTTTCAAAGGAAGTTTTAAGCTCAAACGGCGATGCCCTCCGCCTTTGGACAATACACTTATTCCAATACCGAACATCGTGACGAGCATTCCTACAACAGCAAGCACAGACATTTGTTCACCCAAAAGAATAAAGCCAAAGATGGCAGCAGCGGCAGGAGCCAGCGTCATGAAGAGCTGACCGAAACGGCTGCCAATGAGCAGATAGGAGTTGAACAGGCAATAGTCGCCCAGCACGTAACCTACGAAACCTGAAAGCGAGAGCCAGAGCCACGTCTCGACATCGGTTTCTTGCGGGAAAGGCTGTCCGCACCCTATCCACATCATGCCACTCAAGAACAGCAGCGAAAGGCACATGCGAATGACATTCAACCCTAAGGGTGTGAGGCGTTTGCTTGCCACTTCTGCCGCCAAGGCTGTTACCGTCCACAGGACGGTGACTAGCAGTGAAATGAGTTCTCCTTTATACATTTTACTCTGGTTTTGCGTGCTAAGAAGATGGGGGCTGTAGGTTACTCTGCCGCATAGGATATGATTCTCACCTCGCTGTTCAGTCCCGACGGCATAGGCTCCCATGTGTCATAAAGAGTCTTTTTGTAGTTAAGGTCAACCACATTGATTTCCTTGAACTTGCGCCATTCCACTCCATCGCGGTCCATTTGGGCGATGCGGTTGGCTGGCAGGTTGGTAACATATACCTGCAGGGTGTTTTTTCCTTTCTTGATATGAGGGGTGAGGTCGCAACGGAAGGGGACTGCAAAGAGTGTTGCAATTTCTTTCCCATTGAGAACTACACGGGCAGACTCGCGCACATCGCCTAAGTCGAGGATATGACGACAGTCATCAAACGCCTTGTTGCGCTTGCTTTCGAAGGTGGCAGTGTAGCACCCTGTCGCCATCACCTTGGAATATGAGCCGCCTAATTGGGTCCATGGCTGGGGGCTTTGCATGGGTATCCGCGTTGCCGTGAAGTTTTGTGGACTGTCTGTATCATTGTTGTCGGCATTCATCTTGATGTCCTCTGGAAAGGTCAGTTCCCACTGGAGAAGCTGGAGGTCTTGGAGCACTGCGCCTCGGTAGGAGTGCTGCGAAACCTTGGCTACGGAGGGGTGGCGGCAGTCAGCGTAGGTGCGGAGCAGGATGCTTTCGCCGCTGGAGAGCTGGATGCGCACTTTCCCGTCTTGAAGTTTGGGATGGGTGATGTCGCCTGTCATGGGATTGTAAAACAGGGCTTCAGGATCGTTCACTCCAAGGGGGATGAGGGCGTCAATATCGTTGGGGGTGAGATTGCTGATGAAGTAGTGATGTCCATCGGGGTTGCTGCGGCGGATGCAGGAAAGGTTGTGCTCTGTGCGCATGGGCTCGGGGCGTCCCCCTGCTAACAGAAGGGCTTCAGCGTAATCATCTGCAAGAAAGGAATTCTCTTGCAGTGTTGCCAAAGCGTTGTCAAACTGGGTCTTTTCTGACGTGAGCCTTCCATAGCCAGGTGCGCTTTCTGGATAATGCCCTACGAAAATGACGCGCTTGCCTGCTGCGGCAATGGACTGAAGCCGATTGACTGTGGCTACAGGCATGAAACGTACATCGGGGACGATGACGGCCTCATAGCGGCGATAGGCATCGGTGAGCAGGTAACGGTCGGAGATGTAATCGACATCGTAGCCACTCTGAATGATGGTTTGAATGGTTTCGATGAACTTGGGTGCCCGCTTCTCCATGGAATGGATGTCGAAGAGTGCCACGGTGCCTGGCTGGTCGTATATCATGTCGTAATAGGGAAGGTAAACAAGAAAATCGTTGTCTGGGCTTCCCCACTGAAGGAAGGACTGGCAGCGTTCGATGTAACGGCTGAAGGCTGGCATGGCGTTCCATTGCGGATTGTAGGGGGTCATGTCCACGCTGGCATAAAAGCGCCAGCCTGGCCATGGCTCATCCTTGGGGGAATAGCAGGAGCCGTGGAAGAATACGTGGTTGACGCCAGAGATGAACATGAGATCGAGGTCAGGCTTGCACTGAGAAAGAGAGGTGCGGAAGTGCTCTGTGAGCCAGGTGAAGGTCTCGCTAGAGATATGTTTTTTCCCTGAGATATGGGCAGCCGAAGAGGCGTATTTGAGCATAGAGATGTCGGAGTCGTTTTTCTTGGTATGCCCTGGGTCCTTGCGGAGTCCTGAGATGCCGAAATCGCTGAGTCCGAAGCCTTCACACTCGGGTATGTCTACTGCGGCATAGATATCGAGGAGGTTGGCAGGGCTGCCATGCGCCTGATTGCGTGTGATACTGCCATGGCTGTGCGCCCACTCGGTCCAATGGCTGGTGAAGTTTTCGAGAAGCAATTCTCCCAAGGTTTCGCGATAGTCGCTGATGATGCGCTTGTCGGCCTCGGTGCGCTGCTCGTCTTTCTTATTGAGCACATGAGTGAAAGGCCGGAGATCGTAACCACGACGTTGCTCGAACTCTTCGTACATCTTAGGAGTCCAATCGGCTCCGTAAACCTCGTAGGAGTCGTTGAACATGGTATGGGGGAACGCTGCCTGATAATACGAGAATACAGAGTCGAAACGGGCTAGATAGCGTGCCACGGCTCCTTTATCGAAATGGTCTATGACAAACCCTTCACCGCCAGGAGCAGCGCGCTTCACTTTCTGAGCTGTACGACCCACCGTTGCATTACTTTCCTCATCGAATATCAGTTTGCAGGCAGCATCTTCTGCCGCAACGAGAGGACCTCCAAAGGGCCAGCCCGTTCCTGTTGCCATATTGATTTCAATGCCTAACTGTTCGCCTCGCTCTTCTACATATTTGAGCATCTGCATCCAGCGAGGGGAAAGGTAGTCGATATCGTTGGCATCATTGTCCTGCACTCCATAGATGGGAGTGATTTCTACGCCGCCTATGCCTGCTTTGGCAAATTCCGAAAGGTTGTAATCGAGGCCGGCAGAATCCACGGCACTGCCCAGCCACCACCATCGAGTGTAGGGTTTGGCTTCTTGAGCTACAGGCAACCACTCCTGAGAGCGAGCGGAGAACGAGACTAAAAGGATAAGGCTGCACAAGGCAATCTGGCGCGGAAATAGGACAACGTTAGTTAATCGTTTCATTTTAGTAAGCATAGGTGTAATTATCGTGCGAAAATACAACTATTTCATGGCATTGGCAATTTTTCCAGTAAAAAACACTTAACTTTGTATCGTTTTAGATACAATCAGCTATAAACATGCCACAAGAAGTTCTAACGGATTCAATGCAGAAACAGCCCCAACAAGAGGTGGAAACGCCGCAATGGTTCGCCTTGAAGGTAAGCCGCAAAGAGCAGCACGCCTTGACGGTGCTGGAGGGGGCTGGAATACGGACGTTCTGCCCTATGGCTCCGACGGACACGACGATTCAAGGGAAGAAGGTGATAGTGGAACGGCCGCTGATACCTAATACCATTTTTGCCTTTGCACGATTCCGTGTGCTGAACAGCATCAAGAACATACACCCGTTCATTACATATAGCTACAAGAAAATGGATGGGAAATACAAAATATTGCGTGTGCCAACGCGAGAGATGGAACTATTCATTGACTCGGCACAAAAGATGAAAGAGGACATCACATACTTTCACCCTGAAGACATTGAATTGAAGAAGGGAGATAAAGTACGCATCATTGGAGGTATTTTTGATGGGCAAGAAGGCACGCTGCTGAAAGCCAAAGGACGAGCTAAGCGCATGTTCCTCATCAACTTCGAACTGTTAGGAGCTTTAGGCACACACATCGAACCGGAATACATCCAATTCATCAAGAAAGGGTCTTGAAGCAGAAGAAGATTAACTAACTTTGCAACGATATCCAAAGTTTACAGGCTTGGAACTTATAGCCGCAGACACACTAAACGGAACACTACCGAAGAAGGTTACGTCGATGATGCAACCGCTTGAGAAAGAGACATAGAAAGCTTCACTAAAGACCAGAGGGGTACAAAACAAAAACAGGGGCGAACATTGCTGTTCGCCCCTGTTTGTCCATATATAATCTTATCTGTTAAAAGACTTTTTCGCGTTATGGGAGTTTCACGGTCCAATAGCTGCGAGTTGGAGTGATACGTCCGAACTTGCCCCATTTAGGATGCTTCTTGAAGTTTTGAAGACCAGCTGCTGGGACATTCAGACGAGTAACATGTATCTCGCTGAATACATCTTCACCCAATTCAAACGGCTCGTTCACTCGAAGGTTCACTTCAACAAGACTTGTATTCACGAATGCCTCATCATCAATTAGCTCCATTGTTGTCGGCATATTCATCTTCTGGATAATCGTACCGTCAAAAGCTCGCTTGCCAATCCTCTTAAGTCCTTGAGGGAGATTGATTTTCTCCAGTCCCCAACATCCTATAAATGCACCATCAGGAATCTCTTCGATACCCTCTGGAAGCACAATGGAAGTAATCTTTTTACAGGTACGAAAAGCGTAAGGCGCAATGATGGTTGCGTGCCGAGGAACGACAAATTCACCTGTTTTACCAGGAGGACAAAGAACAAGCGTCTTTCCATCTTTGCTGTAAATAACACCGTCAATAGACTTAAAAAATGGGTTATCGGCATGCACCTCAAGATGAGTGAGCTTAAAACAATGGTCAACAATGTTGGCTCCTAAAGTTTCAACTGAAGCAGGAAACTCCAGCGAAGTCATCTCAATATTTTTATAATAGGCAGAATCTGCCACTGTTGTTTGCCCTTCAGGAATCGTAACCTTCCCTTCTGTTTGTGCCTTTGCACTAGTAACAGCCAAAAGCATGGCTAACATGACTATAGTTCTCATAGACTACTCTTTTATGGGTTCTGACTGAAGAATTTGACTCTTTCCACCGTTTCTGTCAAGGAAGAAGATAACGGCACGGTTCCACTCATTCACCGAAGCATAAGGCTGAACGGTATCACCCTTATAATCAATACGCAAACGGTCTTTTGAAACACCATATTCATCCACCAGCATATCGTAAACCGCCTGCGCACGTTTCTGTGAAAGTCGCAGGTTATAAGCTGGATATGCTGTTTCAATATCGGCATAACCTGTTACAACCAGATTGATGTCTGGGTGTGTACTGAGGAATGTAGCCACACTCTTGATATTCTTCTTCTGAGCCTCTGTGATGTAGTGACGGTCTACATAGAATGAGATGGTTGTCTGAAGCGCCTCGCTAAGATTGATTTTTTCATAGATTTCAGGCATCATCATATTAGCCTCATTCAAACGTTCATTCTCATCACTCGCCATCTTATTCAGACGTTCAATGACTGCCGAATCCAAGTGCTTGACATAGTGGAAACGACGACGGCCATGACAATCCTTGAAATGGAACTGAGCTCCTATCAATACATCAAAATAAGTGTCATACACACGGTCATACTCATGACCATTGTACTTATCATCTGTACCATTGAACGTCACTTCTCCTGTTATATCCCAAGCATCGCTGACCTTCCATCGTCCCTGCAAGCCCACATGAGCAGCAAAATAATTGCCAGGTTCTGAACTGACAGGATAAGTATATGTACCAACCTGAGAACCATCGGGCCTAATATAAGAAACACCATTTGACCATGCTGCCAACTTCTCTTTCTCGAAGCCAAAGGTATGGTTATAGCCCAAACCAATGATTCCGACCAAATTGAACACTCGGTCTTCACGATATTTATAAACAATGTTGGTCAGATTCACCAGCGCATCTATATAACCAGAAAAGATGCTAAAGTTATAATTACCAAACGCATACTTCTCACCAGGAGCCAACTGATATCCGTCATCAATCAACTGTGCCAATTCCCATTCTGCACGTCCCACCTGCGGATGTACACCGGCTGTTACACGCAAACCGAATGAAGGGTAGAACCACTTTCCAACACCCACATTAAAACTCACTCGCTGGTTCTTAAAGAAATTACCAAAACGCGTGTTTTCAGACATAGAATGGCTAAAGCCCACCTGTGCCAAAGCAAAAATATTATCGGCAAAGTGATAATCATCCAAATATGCATTATCATCGAAATACAAACTGTCACTATCCAATTCTATACGAGAACGGGTAGAATCTATCACTTGATATTCTTGAGCTACTACCCAAGTGCTAAACATCAAGAAAAGCAGCCCTGTATATATATTCTTCATCATAATCTATCTTTCAAATATAATTGCGTTTACATCCTATCATTAAGTCTGCTAATCATTGACAATGCACACTATATAGTCACCTATCGGCCTAATATTACTTTCATTAGCGCATACCTGAATACGGGAAGCCGGAATCTCGTATCGTTCCAGCAAAATGTCCCCGATAGCCTCAACACGCTTACGGAACAGTTTATCGTCCACTCCAGAGCTATTTGTGATGTAAATCAAACTCTGAGGGGCTCTAGACCATGCAAGTGCTGTCGTATAAATATTAGTTTGCTGCAAACGGTCCACTGTTGTCTCACCCTCATCAAATGCAATCAACGTATAGATAACATGAGCTTCCACATCGATTGTATCCGTCATTTCAGCCAGTTCCTGTTGGCGTTTCTTGGTCTTGTCGCGAATATCGTCAATCTCTGCCAATTTCTGCCTATAGACAGTCATGTCATGGCGAGGATAATAGAATCCAGGAGCCTTACCACCCTTGTTATTGAAACGATAGCTTACACCCACGAGAACATCAAGATGCCCATCCCAAGTGTTTTTCGTCGTAGGGTTACTATCGTAGGAATTATCGAGAAAGTTCTCAACAGCCTCAATATGCACATTCCAATTTCTAGCAACCATAAATGTACCTGCAACACCTGCGCGGATATTGATAAGAGAGTGCTGGCGATTCTGATACTTATCTTGATTGCTCAACTGAGCACCATGACTGTTGTCTATATCTTGCGCAGCAGCATATTTACCAGAAGTGTAATTCCTTGATACAGAGCCACCAATACCAACGATTCCCTGAAGATGAAATTTTCTGTTTTCACGGAATCCCAAAATCAAGTTCGTGAAATTAAGAAGATAATCAATATTGAGAGCGTACGAATTCCACTTGAATCTATCATGAATCATATCTTTGAATGCACCTGTAAACTGATTATCAGTAACACCCGTATTACGAGTATAATTCAATTGCATTCTGACACCGCTGATAGGAGTAATCTCCTTACCGAATGTCAACGCAGCCGCAGGTCCCATCACCTGAAAAAAACCTGCATGCGAAGCATCACTACCAAAGTTAGATACTGCACCACCATACAAACCGATGTACCAGTTATCCTTAAAATCAGTGTTTGCCACATGCAACTTCTCGACCAATGGAACCGCCATTCCATCAAGTATTGTCAGCGTTGAATCTGCCATATTCTGCGCCCAAGCGAGAGTAACAGTCCACACCAACATAATAAATGTTCCTAATTTTTTCATCATATCTTTTTTTACCTTATCTTTATTTTATGTTCTCGTTTCTAACCCTATTCTTTATTTATCAAGAATCTCATAACGTGAATTGTTGCTCTTAAACTCAGGCACAATCTCTTTCATCTTGCGAACAATATTCATATCATCATAAGTCTTGCCAATCTCCATCAATTCATCCAAATGCCTGCATACATCTTCATACTCATAAGGATGTACTTTAGCAATTCGGATTTTCTCATTGTCCGTCAACAGTTCCTCCTCTTCTCCTTTAATAAGCACCTCTTCATATAGCTTCTCGCCCTTTCTCAATCCCGTGTACTGTATCTTTACATCCCGACGACCGCTATTCTGAATCAGTTTCTTTGCTAAATCTACTATTTTCACAGGCTGTCCCATATCAAAGACAAAGACCTCTCCTCCATGCCCCATCGTACCAGCTTCCAACACCAACGCACATGCTTCTGGAATCAGCATAAAAAACCTGATGATATCCGGATGAGCAACAGTTACAGGACCGCCCTTCTCTATCTGCTTCTTAAACAGGGGGACAACCGACCCATTTGAGCCCAGTACATTTCCGAACCTCGTTGTTACAAACTGCGTCTGCCCATTCTCTGCATTTCTCTTCTTCAAATAATCATCAAGACTCTGTACATAAATCTCACAAATACGCTTTGAGCATCCCATCACATTCGTCGGATTGACTGCTTTGTCTGTTGAAATCATCACGAACTTCTTCACCTTGTACTTAACAGCCAAATCTGCAAGAAGACGAGTTCCCATGACATTATTCAACACAGAGGCGCCAGGGTTGTCTTCCATCATTGGCACATGCTTATACGCTGCCGCATGGAACACATAATCTGGTTTATACTGGCTGAACAGCTTCTCCATCCGTTCCCCATCCGTAATTGTCGTCACACAAAACGCCGCATCTATATATGCCCATTTTTCTCGTATCTCAAGCAGCAAATCATGCATTGGCGTCTCTGCTTGATCAACCAGAATCAACTTCCCCGGCTTATAACTGGCAATCTGACGCACCATCTCACTGCCTATACTTCCCGCAGCACCAGTTATCATCACGCTCTTCCCCGAAAGCAGCTCACCAATCTTTCCCATGTTGACCTTTATCTCACTACGGGGCAAAAGCTCCACCTCCTCACGTATATTCTCACGCACAATGTCAAATATCATTTTGGCGACAGCTCTCCACGCACAAAGCAATACCGTAGCACAGAAAAACGTAAAAATAAACACACGGTACGGAACCTCCTCCGTAAATGGCAACATATCAACAGCCCACCTCAAAGCCACACAAAGCATCGTTCCCGTCAATATCGCAAACACCGTGCGCGAGAGATCTCTGAACTCCAATACACGTGAAACGTCCGCATAGGTATGAAACACCCTCATACCTACACCATAAAAAGCCAAATCAATCAAAAAGGTATTCAGCATTAGCGATGCATTCCCAACCAAAGCGGCAGGTCCATACACCACACTATACATCAATACCATAGACAAGAAAATAATAATCAAGTCTAAGATTGCAATAGCCCAAAATGGTAGTGCCTCTCGCGAGAAATACCATTTTTTGAATTTAGAAACAACGTTATTTGTACGCCTACGCATTATCGCTTAATAACAACAACAATTATCCATCTTGCGAAAATCGCCACAAAGTTATAAATAATGTCACGAAAACACAACAAAATGAAAGAAAAACTCACATTCTAACAAAAAATTGACAAAAGACAATGGTTTTTGTTAAAAAAACGACACTTCACACAACAAAACACGCTTTATCTTCTTTGCATCAGGAAAACCACTCCATCAATCCACTCGCCCTTCATCGGGAATGGAGGTGTCTCTGCCTCATCAAACCAAGTTTCCAGACGTGACTCATCCACATTATAATGCCTCATCAGCGCTTTCTTAACAGACTCCACTCGCCTCTCCGCCAAATGCATATCCGGAGACTCACTTTTCACAGATGCGCCACAATAACCCCTCAGAAGAAGATTGACATCAGGATGCTTCTTCAAGAAGTCTGCCACAATACGCAGATTCTCCATCTGGTAATCATTCACAAACGTTCGGTCAACATAGAAAGAAATTCGAGTTTTCATCAATTCACCAAATGCCACCACCTCACTCGCTTCTCTATCCTCATATTCCTTACGCTTTTCATTGTCAAGCAACTCCGACACACGCACCTCCGATGCTCTTAAAGCTGTCGCTTCCCATCTGCGCACCTTATAGTATCTGTAATCTCCATAATGGTCCATCAGATGAATTCTCACTCCAAGCGACACTTCAGCATAAGGTTCAAGGACAAAAGACTCGGAATGCTTCACGCCATTATGACTATCGCCCACCATTGTTCCAACACCCTGCAGCACGATGTCTGCAGATTCGCTGATTTTCAACAGACCTTGCAAACCACATCGCACAGCCAAATTCATGTGGTCAGAATAATCAACAGGATAACCCAATCTTTCCCATCTCTTCGTCTTGTCATCAAACCCGAATGAATAGTTCATACCAGCGCCGACAAACAATTGCACATTCAATCTGCGCCGTTCGTTATACGGACAAAACAGGTTGGTCAGACTCATCATTTGGTCAACATAAGCAGCCGCCATCCCAAACGTATAATCTCCATCGCCCAGCAACGTGCTAACAGCTAACGCCTCATCACTCGCCCATCCTTTCTGGCGACGATACCCCAACGTCAGTCGAGTGCTCCAAATCTTCGAGAACTGCTTTCCTATACCCAAATCAAACATAGGCATACCCATTTTAGCAATCCCGTGCCCACTCATGTTTTCTGCCATCGACATGCTCCATCCGCCATAAAAATCCAGCATCCAATTGTCAGATGCATTATAAGGTCTCCAAACATCTATCACCTCCGGAGCTACTTGTCGAGGAGCCTCCCACTTCGGTCTCTTAGGTCTTTTAGGAGCCTTCCATTTCTTCTGTTCCTGAGCCATCCCCGCTAAAGAGAATGCCAACAACGCTAAAATCACATAAACCCTTTTCATACCCATCTTTAATTATCAACTATAGATTTTCATTTATACCTTTAATTACATATTCAATCTGTTCCTCACCCACACATGGCCCGCTAGGCAAACACAAGCCGCATCGGAACAACTGCTCGCTCACCCCATTGACATATGCAGGCGCATCCTTAAACACTGGCTGCAAATGCATCGGCTTCCACAAAGGACGGGTTTCAACCCCTAGCGCATCCAGTTTCTTTTGCAAATCAAGCACTTCTTTTGCAGGTTCCTGCAATCCACCATCCTCCACGCCTTCAAGCCGAATCGTGGTCAACCAATAATTCGAGTCCATACAAGCATCAGGAGCAGAGTGCACTTCCACCCCCTCTGTCGCTCCCAGCATCTTCTCATACATTCCATGCACCCATCGATGGTGCGCTATATGCGCATCAGCCACAGTCATCTGGCCGCGCCCTATGCCTGCACAGATGTTTGACATTCTGTAATTGTAGCCAATCTTCTCATGCTGATAATACGGATACGCCTCACGCGCCTGAGTCGCATAAAACATGACACGCTTCTTGCTTTCCCCGTCCGGGCAAATCAAAGCCCCTCCCCCACTTGTCGTAATCATCTTATTGCCATTGAAAGACAAAACTCCGTACTCGCCAAACGTGCCACACATTTGTCCCTTATAGGTCGAGCCAAACCCTTCTGCCGCATCCTCCAAGACGGGAATTTCATAGCGATTGGCAATCTCCATAAGCTCGTCCATCCTTGCAGGCATCCCATACAGATAAACAGGGATTATCGCCTTTGGCTTCTTGCCCGTCTTTGCAATCCTATCCTTAATGGCCTCCTCCAGCAACTGCGGGTCCATATTGTATGTACCCGGCTCACTGTCCACAAACACAGGAGTCGCTCCCTGATAGACAATAGGATTGGCTGTTGCGGCAAATGTAAAAGACTGGCATATCACCTCATCTCCCTTTCCCACGCCCAGCATAATCAGACCCAGATGAATTGCAGCAGTACCAGCACTCAAAGCAACAACTTCTTTGCGCACAGCCCTCCCGTCAGTTCCTGCACCGCTGACAAAAGCAGCCAAATCCTCCTCAAAGGCATTCACATTAGGACCGAGGGGCACAACCCAATTGGTGTCAAAAGCCTCCTTTATGTATTTTTGTTCCTCCCCGCTCATGTGGGCAAGACACAAATATATTTTATCCATATTTTTATATTTTAAGCAAAAATACGATTATTTTACTAAACAATCAAATTTCATGCCAGAATTTCCTTGTAATAATCCTTCAGGCACTTTCTCACGAATCCCCGCTCATAACGTTGAGCAACCATCGGACGGGCATTCCTCGCCATTCTTTCCCTTTCTTCAGGATGCTCCACCATCCACGCCATTGCCTCATAAAGAGCGTCCGCATCCCTTGACGGAACAATCACCCCATTCTCCTTATCCACAATGATTTCCCGCGAACCATTGATGTCTGTCACAATACTAGGAAGTTCCATCGCACCGGCTTCTATCACAACATTCGGAAATCCTTCCCTATAGCTGGGAAACACTAGCACATCCGCCTCCTCATAGAACGGACGCACATCCCTTTGGACACCAACAGCATCAATTGCTCCACACTCCTCCATCCTCTTTCTGGTTTCCATCGAAATAGGGTCCAGCTTATCTTCACTCGGCCCCACCATCACCAGCCTCGTCTTAGGATATTCCGCATTCAACCTGACAAAAGCAGAAACAAGCTCATTCACTCCCTTATCTCCCACAATCCTGCCAACAAAGACAAACGTAAGCACCTCTTCTTCCTTCCTCTCCCCCGACTTGCGACGCCAATATTCCAAATCCACTCCGCACACATTCCCGAAGCCCAGCACTTTCATCTTCTTCTTTGTGATGCAGCGCTCCAAATCCGCCTTCACTCCTTCTCCTTCCGGCACAATGTGCGTAGCGCACATACACGTCAACTTGTCCGTCAGCATCAAGATGCGTCGAGAAAGCCCCTGCGCTGTCGGCCAAACCAAGCCCGTAAAAGTATGCACCCTCACAGGCACCCCTGTCATCCAGCCTGCCACCATGCACAGCAAGCCAGCCTTGGGAGTCATAGAATGCACCATGTCGGGCCTCTCCTTTGCAAACACACGCACCAGCTTCACCAAAGACACAATATCCTTCAGCGGACTCATACGCCTCTCCATCTTCACCCCCACAACACGCACCCTCTCTCTCTTCTCCACCTCCCTCAAGTCCTCATCAGGACTCGACAAAGCAACCACCTCATAGCCCTCATCTGCCAGTTCTCGCAACAAATCCTTGCAAAAGATGTTCAAAGACAAGCCTATCGTGGCTGCACGTATAATCTTCTTACCCATAGATAGTCTTCATAATCAGTTTAATGTCTCCCAGCAAGGAGTGGTGATAATAATAATCGAGGTTGATTCTCACCTTGTCAGGATAAATCACCTCATCATTATACCTTTGCGGATCATCCACCTGAGCCAGGATTTCCTCCTCATTCCTGTATTTCAAAGACGCAGGCCCTGTAATGCCAGGCCGCAACTTCAATATCAGCCTGTCCTCCCCTTCCAGCATATCCGCATAGCCCGGCACATCAGGACGAGGTCCCACAAAGCTCATGTCCCCAATCAGCACATTCCACAATTCAGGCAGTTC
>JAUMXY010000034.1:25009-28493 GCA_030528885.1 Bacteroidales bacterium
CACATCCCCATTCTCCAATTCCTCCACCACAACAACATCGCAAGCCTTCTCGCTCGCCTTCATCGACCCGACATTCTCCTGATTGATGCTCTCAAACATTCTCAATCCCAGCATCTCAGCCATCTCCATGCCTACAGCACACAATCTTGTACAGATGCCTTTCCCCTGATGGTTCACATCCACCATTTTCCCCAAGAAACATTTCCCGTGGAAAAAGCATCTCAAGAAAGCATATCCAGCAATCTCCCCTTCCACTTCCTCTATATATATAATATATGTGTATTTCCTCAGCAGCCTCCGCATGGCATCCTCATCAAAGGCATGCGGCTTAAACCATCGGAACGCCTCATCAGGCTGACGCTTGAAAAACTCAGCCAAAGCTGCAGCATCACGTTCGCCGGCCACTCTCACTTCCTTCGGACAACAGTCCGCCAAACGCAATCTGCGCCTCCCCACTCTCAGCCTGAACAGCAACGTGTTCAGCCCTTCCACTCCTTCCCATATCCACGGAGCATTCTTCTGTATCGTATGAGCCAACTCGTATAACATATCATTAACAAGACCTATTCAACATCATCCTAAGCATAAAAAAGCAAAGATTCCATCAACCGGATTCGGCACCGTACCCGAGGGGTACACCCAACCGTACCCGAGGGGTGCGCCACATCGGACCCGAGGGGTACGCTATATATAATGAAAAAAATATCCCTCATCACCATTTGTAAAAACACCAGCAAAGTTCCTTGCCAAACAAGCGAGGCAAAAAATTGACAACATCCATCACGCCCCAATACACCACCTGCTTCCATGTCCCATACTTGCGCGGACGAGGCACTCCGCCCTTCCCCCACGACTCCATGCACTGATGAATGCAATAAACATCCTTCATGGACCTTGACTTGGGAGCATCAAAATAGAATGAAGGGTACACGCATATTCCCTCCTGCACACATTGCTTCTTGTTATAGAAACAAGCCTGGGCATTATAGCCAAAATGCTGAAGCAGCTGCGACTGAATCAGCGGCAGCAACTTCATGTCATAGCGCATGTGCTGAGGCAGGTCCTCGTTCGTACCAGTAATGAAATGCCTGCCCTGATAGTAATCCACACATAATTTCATGAACGGGTGATTGGGTTCTGCTCCAAAACAATGAGAGGTCAGATGCGTCTCCTTAAAAGCCGTATTAAAAGAAAAGAAAGTAGAAGCCTCCTGACCTATGAAAAGCCTATTCTCCAGCAAATCGTCAAACGACTTGAACACCTCCACATCAGAGTCCAGCCAAATGCCACCATATTTATGTACAGCAAACACCCTGACATAATCAGCCGCAAAGGCCCACTTGCGCACACGAATCGCCTCATCCACAAACTCACATCGAATCTCCTCCTCTATCCTCTTCGCATCCCACAGCACCACCTCATAATCAGGCAACATCTTCTGCCAGGTCCTCATACAGCGCTGCACCAGTTCTGGCTTCGGGTCTGTTGAAATCCAACTGTAATGAATAATCTTGGGTATCATCTCTCAATTCCTGCTTAAACGTGGCAAAACATAAGGAATAAATAAGTTCCTATACAAAGCACTTGCCACAAAATAAGAAACATAATTGTTCATGACTGCATTGACAACCCTCGCGGCCATGCTTCGAGAGCGCATGGGCAACACACCCATACCTCGCAACACCTCTTTCAGCGACAGCATCTCCGTCTTGCTATACTTCACCGATAGCACCCTGCTAAAGAAAGGCCGCATCTCCCACTCCACATAACGCTTCAGCTCCTTTGCCCGCGCAGGAAATTGCCTTGCGTATTCTTCCATCCGCTCAAACAGAAGCACATAGCTCTCCACCGCATCACGCAGATAAAAAGCCTCCCTGCAGCGAGTCACCTGTCCTTCCGAAGTCGTATATCTATACACATTAGCATTCACATATCTCATGTGCGGATTACACATATATACATCCAGATTAAAAGCAGTGTCTTCACATTGCTTCAGCATCCGAAACACAATCCCATGCTCCATCAGGAACGACTGTCTGTACAGATAGCTCCATACGAAACAAAGACTCTTCCTCCCCTCCCTCAGAAAGTTACAAGCCTCCCCGTCAAATAGTATGCTCCCCTCCAATTCATCCTTCTCCCTCCACGTTCTCAGCATCTTTCGGTCCAGCGTCACAGAATCAAACCTCAGCAATTCTGTTTCCTCCGTCCAGAAATTCTCCAGCAAGTAACGATAAGCGCCAGGAACCAGATAGTCATCTGCATCGCAAAACGCAAGCACATCTCCCTTCGCCAACCCCATGCCCTCATTTCTTGCCGCAGGCAGTCCTCGGTTCTCTTGCTCCAACACCTTGATGACATCAGGATGCCTCTTGTGGTATTGTTGCAGAATCTCTCCGCTCCCATCCGTGCTTCCGTCATTCACACAGACAACCTCATAGTCCTCCACTCCCTGCTCCAACAAAGAATCCAGACAACGAGCCAAGAACTTCTCAGCATTATATACAGGAACAATCACCGACAGCATACCTTACAGCTTATATCTCTCAATCTTTCGATACTTGTCAGAATGCACGAACTTCCATCCATCCACCAATCCCCTCACATAGTAACAAGGTATCTTCGCATTCAAGTAACAAATGCCAGCCACCACATTCATCACAGCCAGCCAGCAGACTTTCAGCACATACGCCAGCACAATCAGCCATGTCTGCATCCTACTGTCATTCCCATGCAGGCTCACCTCATAGATGCTTCTCCACCACACACAGAAACTCTGTCTTGTCCGGGTATAGAACATCACGGCTCTCGACCGGTAATGCCCACTTGCTGTCTGGGCATTCAGATGTTCCGCTCCATCGCCATACAGCAAATACAGCCTTCCCCCATTCACATGCAATTTATAGGTCAGCAACGTATCATCCATATACGAAAAATCCTGCTCATCCATCCATTTTTCATCCTCCCAATGCAGTCTTTCTATCGCCTTCTTCTTCCACATCGCACACGGACCTGCCACATATTGCGTCGGCAACACCGTCACCCCATCCGTCCTGTTCAAGTAAGAGAAACTGCCATTCCTGTGTATCCTGAAAGCCCATTTCCTGTCCCAATGCGGAAACACCAAATTCACAGCCACAGCATACAGTTTCTGCCACAGCGGCATATCCTGATTCTTATACGTATCCCCCCCAACACAATCCGCATCAACCTCCGCCATCGCTCGCAGCAACCTCTCCGCATAATCCTCTTGCAACTCCACATCATCATCCAGCAGCAACACATATTCCGTCTCTATCTCATCATATCTCAATGCCCTCTGGGCAACCATTCCCTTCCTCACATAAACATACTCTTCATTTCCCACCCGCCAATCCGGACACTCATACCCCTCAGCGATATATATCACCACTTTCTGAGGCTTTACGGTCTGCTTATACAAAGAAACCAATTCCCTTCTAAAAGCCTCACCTGCCAAGCCCAA
>JAUMXY010000035.1 GCA_030528885.1 Bacteroidales bacterium
ACATGTGCAACTTTTTAAACAACATTGTTTTACTAAATTAATTCCGCCAACGGGTAAGGAAAGGGATGCCTATATCAGGGAGCATACGCACGATGGATTCGTGTTCAGCGATGTGGACTGGGAGTTTTTCCAGAAGGAGGGGTGGACGCTGGAGAGCGCAGTGCACTGCGAGCGCTACACCTCAGCTGGAAAGTACATGACAGGGGAGGATTCTGTGCGCTATCTGGACGAATACGATGCCTATAACCCCATCATCTATACAGCCAGCAAAAAGGTGTTGGCTGAGCCAGGACTTTATCGACTCTCGGCTGCTGTGCGTGCCAGCAACACGGGGAAATTCATCTATGCCATGATTTCTGACAGCATTCCTGAAAAGAAAGGGAAAGGCATCACGGTAAATGATGAGATCCGTCTCTGCGAAATGCCTGTATGTAACAATGTAGGCGGAAACATCTGGGAGGAGGCGAAGGAAGGCAACGGAGAGCCTCTGGTGAAGGAGTTTGTAAGCAAGCTCCCTGTCAGGACACGCAACAAGATTCGCGCTGCCAATAACGGAATGGGCTATGGCTGGAGCTACATCTGCATTGACAACATCAGGGTGGACAAGCCTATATGGCTCACCTATGGTGTGACAACCGATGAGAGCATCACGGGCACGCCTCCCACTACCGGATGGTTCTCTGCCACAGACTTTGTGCTGGAAAAAATAGGCAAGTAAGAAAACGTTAGTAATGAAAGATTTGTTTATATGAAACCGCGGTCAACATCACATGGGATTGTGAAATTCCATGTGGTGTTTCTTGCTAACTGGATTTCATGCTGTTTTTCTCTCCTCTGTAAGCGTACCCCTCGGGTACGGTAGGGTGGACCCCTCGGGTACGGTGCATCGTACCCGAGGGGTCCACTTTCTAGTATGTAATGTTTATAATGTTTCTTAAACGAAAAAATATGTAACATTATTAAAAGTTTTTCTGAAAGCTTTTTCGTAATTTTGCACCTTGTATATAGGGAACAACTAATCAAAATCTAAAATAATGATGAAACTTAAATCTATTATCTTTGCCATGGCAACATGCATGGCATCGCTAACGGCGACAGCGCAGGTGGTGGCTTATGGACTGCAACCGCTGCATGTGGACGGAAAATTCCTGAAAGACCCTAATGGCAACAAGGTGGTCCTGCACGGTGTGATGGACACGCCTAACACGTATTTCAATGGCGGCAGATGGCAGGGCTCGAAAGCTCAAGGCTGGTGGGACGACTACAATGCCACTGGTGCAAGAAACTGCGTGAACTATTTTGAAAAACTTTTTACTGCCATCACAGACTCAACGCAGGGTGCTTACTGCAACCTGTTCCGTCTGCATCTTGACCCGGCATGGACCAACGGAAGCGCGAACTCGTGGAAGGTGGACGAAAGAGAAAAGGGAGACGGAGAGGCTGACATCAGCAAATATGACGGGAAAAGACTCAATACATTCATGACTTCTGTGTATTGGAAGATTGCCCAGCGTGCGATGAAGCATGGCCTGTATGTCATCATGCGCCCACCTGGCGTATGTCCTCACAACATCTATGTGGGCGGCAGCTACCAGAAGTTCTTGCTCGACGTGTGGGACCGCGTGTCAAAGAATGACTCCATCCAGAAGTATTATGGCCAGATTGGCATTGAGCTGGCTAATGAGCCTATCAATGTATATATGGCTGATGGCAGCAGCTCTGAGAAAGCGCTGCACGACTTCTTCCAGCCTATCGTTGACAAGATTCGCGCAAACGGATTCAAGGGCGTCATCTGGGTGCCTGGAACTGGCTACCAATCTAACTACCGCGACTATGCGAAGTATCCTATCACTGGCGAACAGATTGGCTACGCTGTGCACAACTATGCCGGCTGGTATGGCAACAGCGATGATAGCTGCGACCCAGCCAAGGCGATTGCTGAGTTTGGCGCATCTGTGCCTGTGCTCCGCACGAATCCTGTCACCATCACGGAGGTGGACTGGAGTCCGAAGAATACGAATGAAATCAAGAATTATAATGAAATGGGGCAGCCTGTCTATGGCAACTACGGCACTTGGGCTACGGCTTCCACTTCTAAGTGGGGCAAGGCATACAAGGCTATCCTCGACCACTTTGGCAACATCTCTATGACGCTGACAGGAACGGGCGACTACATCGACATTGATGACTACATCAACAAGAAGAAGGTGACACCAGCCTTTAAGGTAAAGATGGAAAAGCACGGCGTTGACCCTTACGAGGCATGCGGCGTGGCTTGCTTTGACTGGTACGAGCAGTATGCTAAGGTTGACTATCCTTCAGCAGAGCGCTACCAGCCTATACAGGTGGTGCCAGACAATCCTTTCGAACTGTCAAAGGAGTGGTTCAACCCAACCATTCTCTACGAAGGCTCTGCTACCTTTGGCGCTACGCTCTCTACGCTGAAGCTGAAGAAGGGCGGATGCTCAGGATGGAGATATGAGGAAGAGGAAGGTGTGGACCTTTCAGGCTACAACTACCTAATCATCAATCTGGGCAAGAGCGCTTCAGACAAGACTTACTTCCGCATTTACGACACCTCCAACTACTGGGCTGAGTCATACGTCGTTGACCTGAGCAGAAAAAAGGAGATAAAGATTGACTTGCACAACATGACGACTGAGTCGGGCGAGAAGGTGGACCCAAGCCGCATCCGCATAGCTGGATTCAACTCGGCTGGAAGTGACCAGAGTCTGTATATCAAGAAAATGTTCCTTTCTGTGGACGGAGAGAACCCTGCTACAGCTATCGACGCCATCAAGCAAGACAATGGCAAGGCTGTGAAGATGCACTTCTCTGTGGACGGACGACGCATTCCTGCAACACAGAAGGGCCTGCACATCATTAAGTACAATGACGGCTCAGTGAAGAAAGTATTTGTTAAATAATTTATCTATAGCAATCTATAATGAAACGTTTTTCTCTTTTAATACTTCTCTCAACGGTGCTGTCAATCCTGTCAGTGCACGCATACAAGAAGGAAAGCATTGACATTAAGGTGAATGGGCAGACACGCAACATGGTGGTGTTCACACCTAATACGATACAAGCTAACATGCCGCTGATGATTGTCACACACGGCATGAATCAGAACCCGGAATATCAGTACGACAGCGATAAGTTCTACAACCTGATTGATACGGAAAAGTTTATTGTGGCTTATCTGCGCAGCGATGGCAACACATGGGACATTGGCGGCACGAAAGACCAGGACTTTGTGCTTCAGACGATTGACGAGATGAACACAAAGTATGGCATCAACAAGAACCGTGTCTATTGGTCAGGATTCTCCATGGGCTCTATGCTCATGTACCACTGCATGGCTAATGTGCAGGACAAGATTGCTGCCTTTGCGCCAACCAGCGGCATCCAGTTCAGCGAACAACCATGGACCAAGTGCCAGAAGCCTGTCAACCTCATCCATTGCCACGCCTATGGCGACGATGTGTTTGGCTACGACCAGTACGGCATCCGCAGCTATGTAGAAAACATGGCAAAGATGAACAAATACACTTCTTACACCAAACAGGCTAACTACAACCCAGGCAGCTGGTACACTGGCGATAAGGAAGTGTGGGTGAACGAAGAGAATGGAAGCACTGTAGTTCTCTTCTCATACAACAATGGCGGACACTGGCCTATGGATGCCAATTCAAAAGAAATATGGAATTTCTGCAAGAACTACAGTCTTCAGACTTTGGCAGAGGAATATGCTGAAGTGTACGATAAGGCTAACACCCTCATCATAGAATGGAAAGACACGCCTGAAATGACTGCTAAGACTGTATATAAATCATTGAAGAATGCGCTCGACACTTATTCGCCTGACAAAATGGTGACTGACGACAACAAGAAAAAGGCTATTTCCAAACTTACTTCCTACATGAATTTGTTTGAAAATTCAGCAGCCACAGTCACTAAGAAGACTGAAGGAGGCGCCATTGAACAGCCTGAAGGTTTTGACCCGAACTTTCACATCTACCTCTGCTTTGGACAGTCAAACATGGAGGGAAATGCCAAGATTGAAGCAAAGGACCGTGTAGGAGTGAGCCCACGATTCAAGATGATGGCAGCTGTAGACATGCCTTCCTCTTCACGCAAAAAAGGGGAGTGGTACACCGCGCTGCCACCACTCTGCCGCGACTGGACAGGTCTGACGCCTGCCGACTACTTTGGACGCACCATGGTGGAACAGCTGCCTGAAAGCATTTCTGTAGGTGTCATCAACGTAGCTGTAGGCGGCTGCGCCATTGAGCTGTTTGACGAGGACCAGTGCGCCAGCTATATCGCTGGGTCTGCTGACTGGCTGAAGGGGTATTGCAAGGAATATGACAACAACCCCTATCGTACGCTGATTACACTGGCAAAGAAGGCACAGAAAGCTGGTGTCATCAAGGGCATCCTGCTCCATCAGGGATGTTCAAACAACACACAGAAAGACTGGCCTGTCAAGGTGAAGCGTGTCTATACACGCATGCTGAAGGAACTGGGGCTGAAGGAGGAAGAGACACCTCTGCTCATAGGCGAGCTGCTCGACCAGAACATGGGTGGTGTATGCTGGGGCCACAATGAGGTGATTGCTAATACTCACACCGTCATTCCTAATGCCCATGTCATCTCTTCAGACAAATGTCCTGGGGCTACTGACGGACTGCACTTCACTGCAGAGGGATACAGAATGATTGGCAAGCGATATGCCGAGAAGATGCTCACACTGCTCGATTCTGTCAAGCAGATAGACTTTGACACTTCTGAAACGCTCTTTCCCTTAACTCCTGAAGCATTTAACCCTTCACTGTATCTGCAGGGCACATTCTCAAAAGTAAGCTCTATCATTTCGTTCAAGAGCACCAACAGCGGAAACTTTGGCGGATGGCGTTATAGCAAAGGCGTTGACTTGTCTTCTTTCAACTATCTGGTAGTGAAGCTGCGCCGTGCATGCTCTAGCAAGCCTGTACTGAAGATTTTTGATACTGACGATTATCTCAATCCATGCTACAGCTATGAGATTGGAACGTCTAAGACTGCGGTCATCGACTTGCGTGACATCAAGAATGACAAGGGTCAGGCGCTTGACTTGAGCAATATCTACATGATTGGATTTGAAACAAACGCAAAAGATGCGCTGTACATGACTGAAGTTTTCCTTTCCATGGACGGAGAAACACCTGCTACAGGCATTTCTTCGCTGATGCCTGACGCCGGCAGCGCTGCTGAAGGATTTTTCGACTTATGGGGCAGGAAAGTAAGCAAGCCTGCTAAAGGCATTTATATCAAAGACGGAAAGAAGGTTATTTTCAAGTAATCTATTTACTTCTATAAAAAACAGAATATGCCCCGCATCGAATAACTGATGCGGGGCATATTCTGTTCTGCTGATTCAGCAACAAAGAATGCATATCACCTATTTGTCTTCTTCCATTACTTTACTTTTATTTTCAAAGGCATTCTTATCTCTTCAGCCTTCTTGCTTAAGAAAGCCTCCCAATCAGTTAGACTTTGGAAAGAGGTTTTTGCATTTTCGCTCCATCCATTGCCAAAATAGTAAGTGTAAGTTGCTGAGGGCTTATAAAGAGAGGTAGAAAGCATGTGCCCTGCAGCAATGCCGTTTTCTCGTGTCTGATAAGATATTTCTATGTCCTTGTCTGCGTAAAGAAGGCCTATATAGATTTTACCCATTTTCTTGGACAATTCTTGCCTGTACTTAGCATTGTAGACACTGGCATCGCCTAAATCTTCATAGCCAATATATCCGCCTTCCTGAGAGTAAACATAAGCTGAAGGATTGCTCTTGTGAATGACGGTGCCAGATGCCATTTTTGCTGGTTGAGTGAGTCCGTTGTAAACGATGGAAACACGATTGAAATGGCTGCCTGCATCCAAAGATATGGTACGAACTTCTGTCACTTTCTCTTGATTGAAAGACTGCTCAGGGTAAGTAAAGCGAACAGTGAAACGCAAAGGTCCTTGATCCAATATCTCAAATGACTGATAGCACTTTGGCATGAATAGACTGCCATCAGCATTGAGCAAGGCATTGGCGCCACCACCCAGAGTGGGACCTACAGTGTAGCAATCCATGCCTTTTCCATGGTCGATGTGATAACTGAAAGCATTATACACTTGATCGGCAAGGTCGTGATATCCTCTGTCGTGCAACTGCTTGCTCACAGAGCGCATCTCCTGATTCTGTTCTGAAGCATACCAATAGTCAAGCATCAGCTCTGACGTGCTCTTGTTGAAGAGGTCATATCCTACTGCTCCTCCATGTCCATACACACGATAAGCCACCTTGTCATTTTCCCAGCCAAACTCATCTTGACGCTCTACGAAAAGGCGTCCTTTAGCTTTTGTCTCATATTCCTGAGGAACACCTGCCTTGGCATAATAGACAGACTTTCCTTTGCCGCTCACACCTGCCTGAAAGATGAGCTTGCCATCCCATGTCACTTGAGAAGGTATTTCTTTGCCGTCAGCGTCTGTCACAATTACTTTACTTGTTTCACCAATTTTAGCTTTCACGGCTGAATAATCTACTTCCACCATTTCCAAACGAGCTGATTGAGCAGCATTAGACACAGTGATGGTCACCTGTTCGTCAGCATTCATCACCAGAGAAAACAGCGAAGCTACAATAGATAAAAAGGTCTTGTTCATGATTAGTTAGTATTTATTCTTCACAAAGGTATGAATAATGATTTGAATAACAAAAGAAAATAAAAAAAAGGTTTCAACGCATTCTTGCGTCAAAACCTTTTCTTATCATATAAGGCTGCTCAACAGCCGTCTCTGCTACATCATGCCGCCCATGCCTGGTGCGCCCATTGGCATTTCTGGCTTGTCTTCCTTCGCATCGCAGATGACGCATTCAGTTGTGAGGAACATGCCAGCGATGGAAGCTGCATTTTCAAGTGCCACGCGGCAAACCTTAGCTGGGTCGATGATGCCTGACTCGCGAAGGTTTTCGTAAGTGTCCTTGCGAGCGTTGTAGCCAAAGTCGCCCTTTCCGTTGCGAACTTTCTCAACAACTACAGCACCTTCAAGTCCTGCATTCTCTACAATCTGGCGCAATGGCTCTTCGATGGCGCGCTTAACAATTTCAATACCTGTTGTTTCGTCATCGCTCTTTCCTTCAAAGCCCTCAAGGCACTCGATAGAACGGATGAAAGCAACACCACCGCCAGGAACAATACCTTCTTCGATAGCTGCACGAGTAGCGCAGAGTGCATCGTCAACACGGTCTTTCTTTTCCTTCATCTCTACTTCAGATGCTGCACCTACGTAGAGCACTGCAACGCCGCCTGAGAGCTTAGCAAGACGTTCCTGAAGCTTCTCCTTGTCGTAGTCAGATGTAGTGTTCTTTATCTCGTTCTTGATTTGGTTGACACGATCCTGAATGTTTTCTTTCTGACCCTTGCCGCCTACGATAGTGGTGTTATCCTTTGTAATGGTAACCTTCTCGGCAGAACCCAGCATCTCGATAGTAGCCTGCTCAAGTTTCAGACCCTTCTCTTCAGAGATGACGATACCACCTGTCAAGATAGCGATGTCTTCCAGCATAGCCTTGCGACGGTCGCCAAAGCCTGGAGCTTTGACAGCACAAATCTTCAGCTGCGCACGCAGGCGGTTCACTACCAATGTAGTGAGTGCTTCGCTCTCTACGTCTTCAGCAATCACGAGGATTGGACGACCTGTCTGAGCGGCTGGATTCAGAATTGGAAGGAATTCCTGCAGGTTAGAAATCTTCTTGTCGTAGATAAGGATGAGCGGATTCTCCATCTCGCACTCCATCTTCTCTGTGTTAGTAACAAAGTATGGAGAGAGGTATCCACGGTCGAACTGCATACCTTCAACTACACCAATGGTAGTTTCACGGCCCTTAGCCTCTTCGATAGTGATGACACCATCCTTGCTCACCTTCTTCATGGCATCAGCAATGAGCTTGCCAATTTCATTGTCGTTGTTGGCAGACACAGTTGCTACCTGCTCAATCTTGTCGTAGTCATCGCCTACCTGCTCGCTCTGAGCCTTGATGCTCTCAACAACCTTGGCAACAGCCTTGTCGATACCACGCTTCAAATCCATTGGATTAGCGCCAGCAGCAACATTCTTCAGTCCTGTAGCCACGATGCTCTGAGCCAAAACAGTAGCAGTAGTAGTTCCGTCGCCGGCATCGTCGCCAGTCTTTGAAGCCACACTCTTCACAAGCTGTGCACCTGTGTTCTGGAATGGGTCAATCAGCTCAATCTCCTTAGCCACGCTCACACCGTCCTTCGTGATGTGAGGAGCGCCAAACTTCTTTTCTATGATGACATTGCGACCTTTAGGACCCAATGTAACTTTCACTGCATTAGCAAGCTCGTCAACGCCCTTCTTCAGCTGCTCGCGAGCCTCAATATTGAATTTTAATTCCTTAGCCATAGTTGTAGTTTTTTATTTATTTAAGAATAGCCAATACGTCGCTCTGACGCATCATGAGGTATTTCACACCTTCATATTCCAGTTCTGTGCCTGAATACTTTCCGTAGAGAACCTGGTCACCTACCTTGAGCACCATTTCCTCGTCCTTTGTACCGTTGCCGCAAGCAACAACTTCGCCCTGCAAAGGCTTTTCCTTCGCTGTGTCTGGAATGATGATTCCGCCAATAGTCTTTTCTTCAGCAGCCTTAGGGAGCACAAGCACTCTGTCTGCTAATGGTTGAATATTCATAACTCTCTTTATTTTTATTATTATATATATTAATGTATAGAATTCTATAATGATTCCATGAAAAGGAATAGACAAATGACATACCAATCAAAAAAGGAAACTGACATAAATGACAAACTGTCATATAAGATGACAAAAACGTATCAGCTCTGATGATAGAAATTATCTGCTTCACCTATGAATGAAGAATGCCTGAAAATAACATCATTCTTTGTTCATTTTTTTAGCGCTTCAACAACCTCAAAAGAGGTGAGAGTCTCACCGATACATCGATGAGAGTCTGACCTGTACCATAGGTGAGAGTCTCACCTCTTTTGAGGTACAAAAGGAGCCTCTAAGAAGCATGTTAAACTATTGATTTCAAAGGTAATCGTTAAAACTGAGTTATTTTATAAAAAATAAAGATAAGTGCATCTATATTTAGAGTATATTTTATATATAAAAAATATAACTTTATTTTATTATTTTTACTTATTTTATATTAACTTTGTACCCAGCAAAATCAAAACCATAAAATTATGAAAATTAAATTCTTTTTACCTCTCTTGGCTTTACTGGCCTTGTCAAGTATTTTCATTTCGTGCAACGATGATGACAATGATGGTGATTTTATTCCACCTATACCAACCAATGCTCTGATGCTGGAAGATTTTGTATTGGATGAAATGCCAACAACCATCTCACGCGCTTCGGCAGATGAAGATTTTCCAGAAATTAAATTCTTGGTTTATTTCAAAAACAATACCCAACCTCAGGAAGATGCTACTTACGATGTAGGTGTAGCGTTGTATGACGCTAATCAGAAAAATGTATACACTTATACGCTCTATGAAGATGTCAACCTCACTTATGAGAAATCATACAAGATGGATGACAAAATACAGCTCTCAAAAGACATCAAAGATGGCACCTATTTCTTAAAGCCTATCTGCAAACTGGATGGAGAGGAAACATGGGAAGATTTCAAGCTGGCTGATGACTTAGCGCTGAATATTACCGTTTCTGGCAATCAGGCTCAGCTGAAGGAAGCATTCTACCATGCTACTGGAACGATGAAGGTGAACAGCATGGACATTGACAAGAAAAAAGTTTCTCTTAACGAGCCTTTCAAGGTTACTCTGAACCTCTCTTGCAACAGCACAAAGTCCTCTATCCCTGTTTTCATTGCAACAGCAGATAACGAAATAGGATATAAGAAGCTGGCAGGAGAAACATGGACTGCTAACAAGAACATCGTTTTGTCTTACGCTCCATCAACACCAGGAAAATGTACCTATTACATTCTTTCTTCGCTCGACAACGAACCTATCGCACAATTCGAAGTCATCACTAAAGGACAGACCTATGGCTTTACAGTAGATAACATTGCTGACGAAATAGAATATATTCTCGATGGCGATTCGCTGAAAGGTACATTGTTTGCAAATAATTATGATGACGAGGTTTGTTCAAAAGACATCTATGCAATGCTTATTACAATCGATATGACAGACTTCTCCTATGGTGTTGACTCTTTGTTTGAGGATCCTCAAAAACATCAGTTGGTTCGTTTCTCTACACCCAGCTTGGGCGAAGAAAAACATTCTTTCGTCTTCAACAACCTCAACTACGACAGTTACTATTCTGTCACTTATGGCATAAAGGATGAAAATGGCAGATTCAAGGACATTAGCGAATCTGACATGTTTATGATTTATACCACAGCACACAATCCATCAGATTCATCTGAGGAAGAGTTTCCTACCATGATAAAAAAGAAAAAAGCATATATGATGAAGAAGTAAAAGAGTTTCATCATAAGATACAGTCGGCATATACTCACTAACGAGTCATATGCCGACTGTTCTTTTATATCATATATATATTCTTTTTTCTTTTAAATTTTTTAAAACTTATATGTTGATATTAATAGGCTGTCGATGATGTGGATAACTTTTGTAAGTTGTTTGATGCCAGCTAATTGGCATATGAATAATTTACTTTTTAGCTGTTAAAAGAAGAATGAAAAAAAATAATAACTTTTCTTCTTTCTTTCATATCTTTTTTGATATATAAATAGACTTTAAATGAACAAGAAAAGTTATTGTTACTTATTAAAAAGTTATTAAACTGTTACGAACAGTAATGAAGGTATAGTTATGAACATTTATGCTTTTTTTCTCTTATCTGAGAAGTGCCATAAAGCTTTGTTTCATAGTATGCTTACGCTCATCATCAACCTCTTTCAAATAGGTGTTCATAACTTCGTCGAAGGCTTTTTCAGCTTTTGCCCTCATTTGGGCTTTTCCAGCTCGTAAGCCTGATGAAAGTTCTGTTTTTGGCAGCAATTGTCGATTAAAATTCCCGTCACTCATAAGTGTTGATAAATCTGTTGAAAAACCTGTTTATAATATGATTGATAACTCGAAACCGCTGCAAAATTAATAGGAATTATTCTATCTCGGAAATAATTGACTATTAAAGTGATTGATAATTTTCCTCTTTGAAACGATTTTAGTAATTTTGCAATTGTCAACAGATAATTGAAAAGTTATGAAGGATATGTCAACAACTGACGAAATATATATGAAAAGATGCATTCAGTTGGCTCGTAACGGCAATATGAATGCACAGCCTAATCCTATGGTAGGTGCTGTCATCGTTTATGAGGGGAGAATTATAGGAGAGGGGTATCATGTGTGTTGTGGACAAGGACATGCAGAGGTGAATGCTTGCGCATCGGTGAAGAAGGAAGATGAGCATTTACTCAAGGAAAGCACTATCTATGTAAGTTTGGAACCATGCAGCCATCATGGTAAAACTCCTCCTTGTGCCGATTTGCTTGTAAGCAAAGGATTCAAGCGTTGTGTCATAGGTTGCCAAGATCCTTTTGCAGAGGTACAAGGAAGAGGAATCAAGAAGCTGAGAGATGCTGGAATAGAAGTGGAGGTGGGTGTGTTGGAACAAGAATGCAGAAAATTGAACAGCCGTTTCATGACTTATCATAGCAAGCATCGCCCTTTTGTTACCCTAAAGTGGGCTGAATCGGCAGATGGCTATATAGATGGACATATTTCTAATGCACACACCCAGATGCTTTGCCATAAACGGCGAGCAGAACATCAGGCAATCTTGATAGGCAGGCATACATTTGAGATAGATCATCCTACGCTGACTACACGAGTTTGGTATGGTCATTCTCCTAAGCGTTATGTTGTTTCTTCACATCAGATGAATCTTCCGCCTCAATACCATTTCATACAGGCAGCAGATATACCGGAGATTCTTGATACTTTATATCATGATGGAATCCAAACTGTGCTTGTTGAAGGGGGTGCTAAACTTTTGCAGTCTTTCATCAACAGCGGTCTTTGGGATGAATGTTATGTAGAGAAGAGTTATCAGCCTATCAATGGTATAGTAAAAGCGCCAAATCTTTTGCCCGAAGCAAAATTGGAAAGTGTGGATGATTGTTTTGGGCAAACGATGAGCAAGTATGTGAACGAGGAAAGATAGAAAGACTCTTTATAAAGAGAAGTTTTTATTATATAAAAAATGAACAAAAAAGAGTCCTTCTTTGTTCATTTCAAATGACGTGAATGCTGTTGCTTTTCGTCAAAAACTTTGAATTCATACCCTTCTTTTTGTAGCCATTCTATGCTGCGAGGCAAGGCTGTTTTCAGCTTGTCTATGCTGCGCAATGAGTCGTGAAAAGTGATGATAGAGCCATTGCGAACGTAGTTCTTTAGATTGTTAAAGACATCATCGGCAGTAAGGCATTTTGAATAATCACGTGTGACTAAGTCCCACATGATGATGGTATAGTGCCGGCGAATGTGGATGTATTGAGAGTTTTTCATCCATCCTCTGGGTGGTCGGAACAGATTAGAATGGATGAGCTTGTCCGCTTCGTTGGCATTGCGCAGAAAGTGTTTGCTGGATACGGTGAATCCCCCAACGTGATTATAAGTATGATTGCCTAACCGATGTCCGTGTGAGCGTATCAGTTCAAACAACTCAGGATATTTCCTTACATTGTCGCCTACCATAAAGAAGGTGGCTTTTATGCCATAATGATCGAGCGTCTCAATCAGCCAAGGGGTTGATTCAGGTATAGGACCATCGTCGAAAGTCAGATATACTGACTTTTCATTAGGATTCATCCTCCATATTGCGCTTGGATACAGCCAGCGCAGCCATTTGCTTGGTTGCTCGATAATCATAGGTCTTTAGACAATGAGAAAGGCCCCTTCTCTCGTGAAAGGGAAGGGGCCAATGATTCTATTGCAGCTGGATTCCAGCAAGGTTGCACTTGGTGACAAATGCGTTGTACAGTGCCTGAAGTTCTTCTTCCAGTGCCTGTGCTTTCTGCTTGTAGCTGTTATCGTTGTCTGCTTGCATTCTCTTGCTGTAGATGTCTTGAATGGTCGCAAGCACATAGATGTCTCGATGACAATCTCTGCTGCTGCTAGCAAAGTACACATTGCTTAATGAAAGGTACCATGCAATATATTCTTTTGACTTCTTTTCAAGCTGTTCGAGGATAGGCAGAGCTTTTTCCTGCTGTCCGCATTGTATGTAAGCTTCTGCTATGTCCAGAGAAGAGCTGTTGGAATCGTGAGGTATGTTGTAGGAAGGTATTTCTTCCTCACACTTGTCGAGTGCTTTCAATGCCATGTCTTTCTTGCCTTCTTTCATCAGGTTAGTGATGAGGTTGGCAAACCAGCGGCGATGAGTGTAGCACATACGCAAGGTAGTCTCGTCGATGTACAGCCCTGGCTGTTTCAAGTTTCCGTATTTGTACTTGTTCATCATGTTGTCGTACATCTTCTCCGTGTCACAAGCTGTGTTAAGAGGGGTATTTTCTTCGAAAGTGAACGGCGTGATGCGCCATGCAATACCTTCTTGTATAAAGTGACGATAGAGATGTCCGTAGTTGCTGTTGCCTACTGTAGTTGACATGTAGAGCGGACGAGAGAAGTTTGCTTGTCCTATCATTTCCAGCATCATGACAAAGCTCTTTGATACACGTGACCTGTCTGCAAGGCTAATGACCATCTTGTCAGGAATCGTGTCGCCAGGGATTTTCATGCCTGAACGTCTCACGGCTTCTTTGTCCACGTTGATATAAAGCGTTTCGCTTGGCAGGCACATAGGAAGACTGCTGACGAGTTCTCTGTCTTCGTCTGAAAGACCTTCATAGTCTTTCAGTACAAACCTTTTGATGGCTGTTGTGAGTTCGAAAGGCTCTCCACCCCATAGACGCTGTGCGAGTGCTGAGTCTTGTTCAACAACCTGCTGAATCAAGTCTTTGATGTGAACGTTCAGTCCCTCTAATTCAGGGTTGACATCTATCATTTCTCGCTTGCCTGCTGTATATTGGTAGCGTTTCCAAGAGATAGGCAGCGGACTTGACTGGCCCTCACCTGAGTAAGCTGGACGCTTCATCTGGTCGATATACCAGTCTGTCTGGAGATATGAGAGGTTGCAGACTCTCACGTCTGTGCGCTTTCCTTCTGTGTCTTCGTTATACCAGAGCGGGAAGGTATCGTTGTCTCCATTAGTAAAGATGACACCGTCGTGTGGAACAGTCTCCAGATAGTTCAATCCGAAGTCTCTGCACACATAGCGATTGCTTCTGTCGTGGTCGTCCCAGGTTTGGCTGACCATCTGCAATGGCACAGCCACTGCTGGCACAAGACCTACACATCCTGCAATGATGCCTGCCATTCTCTTTTCCATCTTCTTGCCCAGCCAGTTGCCCAGCAGTTCGTAGATGGCAGCGATGCCAAGACCGCACCAGATGGAGAATGCATAGAAAGAACCAGCATACGCATAGTCTCGTTCACGAGGTTGCACAGGTGTCTGGTTCAGATAGATGACGATGGCGATACCTGTCATGAAGAAAAGGAAGAACACGACCCAGAACTGCTGAATGCCCTTCTTGTCGCGGAAGGCTTGCCAGAAGAAGCCAAGCAGACCAAGGATGAGGGGAAGGCAATAGAACACATTGTGTCCCTTGTTGTTCTTCAGGTCGGATGGCAGCAAATCCTGATTGCCAAGGCGTAGGTCATCGATAAAGTCAAATCCTGACAGCCAATTGCCGTGTTCCAGTTCTCCATGTCCTTGCATATCGTTTTGGCGACCTGCAAAGTTCCACATGAAGTAGCGCCAGTACATCCAGTTCATCTGATAAGAAAGGAAGAAACGGATGTTATCTGTATAACTTGGAATCTCTATAGTCTGTGACTCGCGTCCTGGTATTTTGTACTCAACAGAGTGGTAAGAGACGTTGCCCAGCCAAGACTCATAAGCATTTGTATGGTCTTCACTGTAGATGCGAGGGAAGAGCATGCACTGGTTAGCTGCATACTTCAAGGAGAACTTGTCACGAATTTTTACATATTCATCCTTTTCTTCTGCCTTTTCCTTGTCCTTGCGCTGATAGACAGGAGCACCCTGTTTCGTCTGATACAACAGGAATCCCTTGCCCGTGTCCTTCAGTTCTGGCTGAGACTTGTACGTCGGTCCATAGAAGAGAGGACGGTCGCCATACTGCTCGCGGCCAAGATACTCTCCCAGGGTGAAGACATCTTCAGGAGAGTTTTGGTCCATAGGAGGATTCGCTGTTGAACGGATGACGATGACAGCATAAGAGCTGTAGCCGATAGTCATTACCGTCATGCAGAGAATCATCGTGTTGAGAATGCGTGGAGTTGCTTTCTTGCTGAAGAAAAGGAAGCCTCCGATGGCTGCGAGCACCACAATTCCAATTATGACAGACATTGCGCCATGTCCATAGAATGGGATTCCAAGCAAAGCGGTACATGTCAGGAATGAGATGTACATTCTCTTGTTGCTTTTCACCTTTGTAGTCTCCCAAAGGGCCCAAATGAGCGCAGCCGTGAGCAGTGCAAGATAGATGTAAAGTCCTATGTTATAGGAAATTCCAAATGTGTTGACGAACAGGAGTTCAAACCACCCACCTATTTTTACGATGCCTGGCACAATGCCGTAGAGCACTGCAGCTACGATGATGACAGAAACTCCAAGTGCCAAGAGCGACCCCTTGCCTGTAGGATTCTTGCTTTTCTTGTAGTAGTAAACAAGCACAATGGCAGGAATACAGAGCAGGTTCAAAAGGTGAACGCCAATTGACAGACCAACCAAGTAGGCTATAAACACTATCCATCTATCTGAATGGGGTGCATCTGCATTCTCTTCCCATTTGAGAATGAGCCAGAACACCAACGCTGTGAAGAAGCTGGAGAATGCGTATACTTCACCTTCTACAGCAGAGAACCAGAATGTGTCTGACCAAGTATAGATGAGCGCACCTGCGATGCCGCTGCCCATGATAGCGAGAATCTGTGCTGTGGAAGGAGTCTCTTTTTCCTTGACAAGCAAGTTTTTTGCAAGGTGAGTGATACTCCAGAACAGGAACAGGATACAGCCCGCGCTGAGCAGCGCGTTCATGATGTTAATCATCTTGGCAATCTGGCTTGCATCGCTGGCAAACAGCGAGAAGAAGTTGCCGAAGAGCATGAAGAATGGTGCACCAGGCGGGTGACCAACCTCAAGCTTGGCTGCTGTTGTGATGAACTCAGGGCAATCCCAGAAGCTTGCCGTAGGTTCTATAGTTAAGCAGTAGGTAAATGCTGCGATGGCGAACACAACCCAACCTGCCACATTATTTATAATCTTATATGTTTTCATTGTTTTTATTTGCTCTTTATGGTTCTATGTCCAAAAGTTCTACTGTGAAGATCAGCGCTGAATAAGGCTTGATTTCTCCGCCTGTATCTCTGTCGCCGTATGCCAACTGATAAGGGATGTAGAGTTCCCACTTAGAACCAACAGGCATCATCTGCAATGCCTCTGTCCAGCCTGCAATGACTTGATTCACTCTGAATGATGTAGGTTCGCCGCGTTTGTAGCTTGAGTCGAATACGGTGCCGTCGATAAGCTTGCCTTCGTAGTTGACCTTTACTTTTTGAGTGGCAGTAGGCTTCTCGCCTGTTCCTTGTGTAAGAACTTTGTACTGCAAGCCGCTTTCAGTCACGTTAACGCCTGCCTTTGTCTTGTTCTCCTCAAGGAATTTCTCGCCAGCGGTACGGTTTGGTCCATAAAGCTTTTCTTTGTTGGCAGCTTGCCTTGCCGAAATCTTTTCCTGAAAGACTTGGGTTGCGTTGCTGACAGGCATGTCACCCTTGCCGAACAGGCCTGCTACAATACCGCTTGCTACGATGGATGGTGCGATGCTCTTGCCCTCTTCTGCTGCATAGTAATCGTTAGAGAGTGATTTTGTCATCTCAAGGATGCGCTCTGCCACCTGCATTCCTGCCTGGTATGCGTTCTGTTCCTTATCTTCAGGGTTCATGTTTGCGCGGTCTATGATTCCTTCAGCAAACTTGTTCAGATGTGCCTCGTCAACTCCCAGTTGCTGCTCAGCGTATTGCTGCAGTCCGTTTGACTGCATGATGCCGAAGATATAAGCCAGTGAGTCACCGTCGTTTTGCATGGCAGGCTTTTCCATTTCAAAGGTAGGTTTTCCTTCCTTTTGCGCCTTGATGAAAGCTGCCAGCTCTTCTTTCTGCTTTGCTTTGAATTCCTTAAGTGCAGCGGCATCTTTTGCCTTTTTCTCCTTGGCCGCAGCCTTGGCGTCAATCACTGCATCTCCTGCTTCTGTCTGTGCGAAAGCAGCGTTTGCCATGGCAAACGCTGCTATTGTTAATACAACAATTTTCTTCATTACAATGGTCAATTTTCTATTGCCTGCCTAAATTATTTCAATACTTCGACAGTGAAAATGAGTGTAGAGAATGGTTTGATGAGACCACCTGTCTCCTGAGAACCGTAGCCCAGCTCCTGAGGGATAGTGATTTCCCACTTAGAGCCAGCAGGCATGAGCTTCAGGGCTTCTACCCAACCTTCGATAACGCGTGGCTGAGCCATGTCGACAGTCAGTGGGCTGTTGCGCTCGTAGCTGCTGTCAAATACTGTGCCGTCGATGAGGCGGCCTTCGTAGTTCACTTTCAATGTAGTAGTGTCAGAAGGCAGTTCTCCGTCGCCAGCAACAAGAACCTTGTACTGCAGGCCGCTTCCTGTTACTGTAACACCTTCCTTAGCCTTGTTCTCTTCAAGATACTTCTCACCAGCCAGCTTGTTGTCGCCATACTGCTTTTCAAGGTTAGCGATGCGGATTGGCTCGAGCTGTGAGTTGAATGCCTCGTATGCTTCATCAGCTGTCATAGCAGCCTCGTTCTGAAGTCCTGCAACGAGACCTGCCAGCAGCGCCTTCACGTTGACGCTCTTTGTTGAGTCGCCAGCATAAACCTGCTGTGTCAGTCCTTTGGCCATCTGCTGTACTTGTCCACCAACTTCCAGACCCTTCATGTAAGCGGTCTTCTTAGGGTCAACCTCATTCACAGCTCCTTCTTTCATGCCCTTGATAAACTCGGTCATATAAGTCGTGTCTACACCCAGTTGCATGGTCATGTACTGCTTCAGTCCTTCAGTTTGTGCTACACCAAGGTTGTAAGCCAGCGTGTCAACGCCATCCTTAAGATTAGCACCACCCTTGCCATCGCAAGAAACCATAGTCATGGCAGTCATTGCAACAGCAGCTGCCATCATAGAAAAATACTTCATTGTGTTTATTGTTTTAAGTTAATATGATTCCGTATTACACGCCAACACCCCATGTCCATGTTCATCAGCATGTCAGCATGAACTTCAGACACAGGCGCGAGCATTTGCAAAGATAGTTTTTATTTTGCTGATATTCCGTCTGTCATCTTCAAAAAGTTACTTTTTTAATGTTTTTTTGTATAATAATAGTGGTTTTAGGTGAGAAATGTCAGCTTTACACCGTTTCCCGTTCCGTTTTCGTAGTTTCGTAAAATCATGTGAGTCTGACGAGAACAGCATTCAATAAATTCGTCAAAATCACATGATTTGTTTGTGTCTTTCCAAGCAAAAGCGCTTTGATAGAAAGCCGCACGAACTCCCTCTCCATCCTTGCTTCTCCTGCCACCCTTTCCAACCATTTTTTTTGTAACATTTATAATACCGCTTGTGTAACAAGTGTAACACACAATGCTGTTACGCTTGTTAACGTAAGTTCGATATAACCAAGATATGTTTTTTGCAGTGTCTCGCAAAGCGACTCTTCATATCGAACTGACGTTTTTTGATAACGTGTCGTACCCGAGGGGTGCACCGCATCGTACCCCCTCGGGTACGCTTTTTGTGACCTTTTCCCTCCAAAAATCTAAAGCGTTGATATTCATACATGCCGCCCGTGTCGGAAATAATAGGCACAGGGTGTTCGTGTTATTATGCGCACGGTGTCTGAAACCTTGTCTGCACGGTGTGCGTTTGCAGCCACTTGCCAAGCCCTCCTCAAGAAGAAAAGAGGCACAAGATGAAAATGCCTTGCGCCTCCGTGCTGAAGTGTCAGTGTCTGACAAGTGTCGTGGACGTTTGGAAAGGCGAGTTCGATATGACAAAAATATGGTTTTTGCAGTGCCTCTACGAGACAGAATCTTTATATCGAACTGACGTCTTGCTACATTTCCTCTGTGTTACAAGCCGTCCAAAGTGATGCCCTAGCGCCCCGTGCGAAAGAGGGGAGCGGCAGGAGAGGTGCCGGATGAAGACTTTATGGGGAAAGAAAAAGAAAGCGGTGAATCCTTGTGGACCCACCGCCGTTATATATGTTGTATAAAAATTTGTTTCTCTCTCCTCCGCCTGAACTCAAGTGCCGAATTGCACTGAGTCTTTTACGGAATTTTTTGCAGAGATTCAATTCCAAGTTACTTGAAAATTGAAATATTGCTGATAATCACTGATACAGCGACAATAGCAACTGCGATAACTGTCATAGTTTCCATAAAACAATCTCCTTTCCTAATTAATAATTACTGATCTTAAATTTAACTAAACCAACTTATTAACCTAACCTAAAACTTCGGCAATCTTGCTTGCTCTATGGTGAGCAGCTCAACTGCCCTGCTTATATATCTATTTTTTACCTTTTTTCTAAAAAATTGGAGGAGGGCCTCTCACGAGGACCTAACTCCCTAATAACAATCTTTTACTAACCTAAATCTAATACCTTTACCAAAACCTATATGATAGAATAACTAACTTTCTGTTTATCTTTTTACCTTATGTCTGTCGGGCTTTTGCTTGTTGCTCGCTTGCAGTTTGCTTGACACCCTCCTGTTTTGTGTCTCACTTTGTTTCAGCTAGGCAAAACTCATCGTTGCGTTCGCTGTTTTTTCTGTTTGACGATGCAAAGTTATGAGGTTTTTGAGTTTGTGTCAATAAAAAAAGCAAACTTTCGTCCAAAAAAGGCTCTTTTGTTGATTTATATCAATATTTGTGTACGCACACAACACTTTTTAACCGTTTTTGTGTGCGCACACAGTCTCCTTTTTTCTTGTAGAAATCTCATTGTTTGTGTGGCAATCCGAGCTGAAACTTTTCTGTATGCCAAGGAGAATAGAACCTCAAAGTTTCTTCAATAACCCCGCTGTCAGCATATTTTGCCTATAGATTCTCCAGAAGCTTTCTTTTTTATCGGGTGTAAAAGCCAATTGGCTATTTCAGCCGATATGGCTAAAAATAAAAGCAGAAAACCAACATTTTCAGCAAAAGCCTTTGGAGATTGCGAAAATAAAGGTATTTTTGCACTTACTCTCATTAGCTGGACAGATACTATAAATAACTCAACTAATAATAATAATTTAAATTTTTCAACATTTATGTGGTTATGTAACTCTTCAATCGGAAGAAAAGTGATTATGTCTGTATCAGGCTTGGCGCTTATTCTCTTCCTGACGTTTCATGGATGCATGAACGTAGTTGCTCTTTTCAGCAAGGAGGCGTACAACCAGATTTGTGAATTGCTTGGCTCTAACTGGTATGCAATTGTTGCTACATGCGCTCTTGCTGGCCTCATGGCAATCCACATTCTCTACGCTTTCATTCTCACAATGCAGAACAAAAAGGCTCGTGGCAACAACAAGTATGCCATCACTGAGAAGCCTAAGATGGTAGAATGGGCAAGCCAGAACATGCTCGTTCTCGGCATCATCGTTGTTCTCGGTCTTCTGCTTCATCTGAAAGATTTCTGGTACAACATGATGTGGGCAGAAATCATCGGTGCTGAGGGTCAGTTATCTCCAACAGACGGCTTCGGCTGGATCAAGCTCACTTTCTCTAACCCAGTGTTCCTGGTCCTCTACCTCATCTGGATTGTTGCCATCTGGTTCCACCTCACACACGGCTTCTGGTCAGCTCTTCAGACCCTTGGCTGGAGCGGGCACACATGGTTCTGCCGCTGGAAGTACATCGGCTACATCTGGTCAACTGTGGTGATGGCGCTTTTCGCTATCGTAGCCATAGCTTTCGCTGTCTGCCCTGATTGTCTTGGCGGATGCGATGGTAAGGTGATTCCTTTCATGATGTAAGTAAAAATAAAAAATTGAAGAGTTGAGTTCTCTCGTTTTGAAAGTCAAAAACTTCATTTTTCAATCCTTCAATTCTTAAATTATAAAAATTATGGCTATTAATATAGATTCTAAAATACCTGAGGGACCTGTAGCTGAGAAGTGGTCAAACTATAAAGCACACCAGCGCCTGGTAAACCCAAAGAACAAGCTCAAGCTGGACGTCATCGTTGTAGGTACAGGTCTGGCAGGAGCCAGTGCAGCCGCATCTCTTGGCGAGATGGGCTTCAATGTCCTCAACTTCTGTATTCAGGACTCACCCCGCCGCGCACACTCTATCGCAGCGCAGGGCGGTATCAATGCAGCAAAGAACTATCAGAATGACGGCGACTCCATCTACCGTCTTTTCTACGATACAGTGAAGGGTGGTGACTACCGTGCTCGCGAGGCAAACGTATATCGTCTGGCAGAGGTGTCCAACTCTATCATCGACCAGTGTGTGGCTCAGGGCGTTCCATTCGCTCGCGAATATGGCGGCACATTGGCTAACCGTTCATTCGGTGGCGCACAGGTGTCTCGTACCTTCTATGCAAAGGGACAGACAGGCCAGCAGCTTCTGCTCGGCGCCTACTCAGCGCTTTCTGCACAGGTGAACGCAGGCAAGGTAAAGCTCTACACACGTTATGAGATGCTTGATGTTGTCATCATCGATGGCAAGGCTCGCGGCATCATCGCCAAGAACCTCGTTACAGGCAAGCTGGAGCGCTTCTCTGCCAACGCAGTCGTTATCGCTACAGGCGGTTACGGCAACACATACTTCCTTTCTACCAACGCCATGGGCTGCAACGTTACAGCTGCCATGTCTTGCTACCGCAAGGGCGCATACTTCGCAAACCCATGCTACGTGCAGATTCACCCAACCTGCATCCCTGTTCACGGCGACAAGCAGTCTAAGCTCACGCTGATGTCAGAGTCACTCCGTAATGACGGACGCATCTGGGTGCCAAAGAAACTTGAAGACGCAAAAGCTCTCCAGGCAGGCACCAAGGAAGGCTGGGAGATTCCGGAAGAGGACCGCGACTACTACTTGGAGCGCCGCTACCCAGCATTCGGAAACCTCGTTCCACGCGACGTAGCTTCACGTGCAGCTAAAGAGCGCTGCGACAAGGGCTTTGGTGTGAACAACACAGGTTTGGCAGTATTCCTCGACTTCTCAGAGTCCATCCAGCGCCTCGGCATCGACGTGATTCGTCAGCGTTATGGCAACCTCTTCGACATGTATGAGGAAATCACCGACGTTAACCCAGGCAAGAAGCGCGCTTCTGCCAACGGCATGGACTACTACAACCCAATGATGATTTTCCCAGCTATCCACTACACAATGGGTGGCATCTGGGTAGACTACGAGCTCCAGACCTCCATCCCTGGCCTCTTCGCCATTGGTGAGTGCAACTTCTCAGACCACGGTGCTAACCGCCTTGGCGCATCAGCCCTCATGCAGGGTCTCGCCGACGGCTACTTCGTGCTCCCATATACCATCCAGAACTATCTTGCCGACCAGGCTATCTGGCCACGCATCTCTACAGACGCGCCAGAGTTCGCTGAGGTAGAAAAGGCAACAGAAGAGCGCATACAGAAGCTCATGAGCATCAAGGGCAAGCGTTCGGTTGACTCTATCCACAAGGAACTCGGACACATCTGCTGGGAGTACATCGGCATGGGTCGCACAAAAGAAGGTCTCGAAAAGGGCATCAAGCTGCTCGACGAGCTCCGCAAGGAATTCGACACCAACCTCTTCATCCCAGGTGACCGCGACGGACTCAACATCGAGCTCGACAAAGCCATCCACCTCGACGACTTCATCACCATGGGCAAGCTCATCGCCTACGACGCACTCTCACGCGAAGAGTCCTGCGGTGGTCACTTCCGCGAGGAGCATCAGACAGAAGAGGGCGAAGCAAAGCGCGACGACAAGAACTTCTTCTACGTAGGCTGCTGGAAGTACGAAGGTACAGAAAGCATCGCTCCCACGCTCATTAAGGAGCCACTCGAGTATGAAGCAATCAAGGTACAAACTCGTAACTACAAGAACTAATCACCATGGCTGAAAAAGTATTAACATCATTCACAGTAAAATACTGGAAGCAGAACGGTCCAAAGGACACTAATGCTCATTTTGAAGAGAAGGTAATGAAGGACATCCCTGGTGATACCTCGTTCCTCGAAATGCTCGACATCCTCAACGAGCAGCTGATTGAAGAAGGCAAGGAGCCCTTCGTGTTTGACCACGACTGCCGCGAAGGCATCTGCGGCATGTGCTCGCTCTACATCAACGGAACGCCACACGGCAAGACCGAGCGCGGAGCAACCACTTGCCAGCTCTACATGCGCAAGTTCAACGATGGCGACGTCATCACCATCGAGCCTTGGCGCTCAGCAGGCTTCCCTGTCATCAAGGACTGCATGGTTGACCGTACAGCCTTTGACAAGATTATCCAGGCAGGCGGCTACACCACCGTCCGCACAGGCGCGCCACAGGATGCCAACGCCATCCTCATTCCAAAGCCAGACGCTGACGAGGCCATGGACTGCGCTTCCTGCATCGGCTGCGGCGCTTGCGTAGCAGCCTGCAAGAACGGCTCTGCCATGCTCTTCGTCTCCTCGAAGGTGTCGCAACTCGCCCTCCTTCCACAAGGTCGCGTAGAGGCAGCCCGCCGCGCCAAGGCAATGGTAGCCAAGATGGACGAGCTCGGCTTCGGCAACTGCACCAACACACGCGCCTGCGAAGCCGTATGCCCTAAGTGCGAAACCATCGCCAACATCGCTCGCCTCAACCGCGAGTTCATCAAGGCTAAGTTGGCAGATTAACGCCCAGCCAAGCATACCACACATTATATATATAGTATGCAAACATAGCAAAACGCGCCGCAGAACGATTTTCTGCGGCGCGTTTTTGTTGGTATCAGCAACAATCCCTACTTTTGCAGAAAAATAAAAGCATGGTAGCGATAAGAAAAGCGACAAAAGAGCAAGCGCCAGAGATAGCCCAGCTCATCATGATGGCGATGACCCACGAGTGCTGCCAGCATTTCTGTGGCGAAGGACATGGATTGGAAGACTTTCGGCACATGATGACGATGCTGGTGGAGCGAGAGGATTCGCAATATAGTTATAAGAACACCATTGTGGCACTGGATGGTGACAGGGTGGCGGGCATAGCCGTCAGCTACGATGGCAGCCAGCTGCACCCCCTGCGACAAGCCTTTGTCGAGATGGCTCGCAAGTGGCTGAACAAAGACCATTCTGGCATGGATGACGAGACACAGGCAGGAGAGCTCTATCTCGACTCATTGGCTGTGCTGCCCACCCATCGGCGACAAGGCATAGCCTCCCGCTTGCTGGCAGCTGCGGCAGAACGGGCAAGAGAGCTGGGCATTCCCCGGGTGGGGCTGTTGGTGGACAAGGGCAATCCTGATGGCGAAAGACTGTACCTGTCAGCAGGCTTCCGCTATGCCAACGACAGCGAGTGGGGAGGGCATCCGATGAAGCATCTGGTATGGGATTTCTGACCTCTGTCTTACCCCCTCCTTTTATGCCTCAAAAGTGGTGAGACTCTTACCTATCCGATAGGTAAGAGTCTCACCTGTACCATAGGTGAGAGTCTCACCTATTTTGGGGTGTTGAAGGCCGTTTTTTCAGGTCGCCTTTCTTGCCCTTTCCCGGCAGCCCCTTTTTGCAGATTGGCGCCCTTGATGGTCAACAGCAGGACGAGGTCATTCCTCGCCTATTCGTTCAATCTTGTTCTTGCAGCGGCGAACAGGCACAAATGGGACAGAAAAGGAGCATAATCGGGCAAAGAAAAGCTGTTTGCCTTCAAAAAAATTGTTTTTCACCATTATTCCACATATCTTTGTAAATCAGTTGTGCGGAGATGCAGTCTTGCAGTGATGCGGTTCCTATGCCGTTCAATCATAGCAGCAGGAAACCTAACCGTCCCCACACCTTCCAACCTATACCCCCAACCCTATAACCTCATACCCGTAAAATATGAATTGTAAATCACTTATGATAGGCATCGTTGCCCTTTTGGCAGGGTGCAGTCAGCCAGCGGCCGACATAGAAAGTCAGATAGACGCACTCTACGACAAGATGTCGATGGAAGAACGTATCGCCCAGTTGCGAAGCGGCTATATGGATGAGCTCTTCGACAGCGAAGGCAACCTCGACACAGCCTTGTGCCGCCAGATGATACCCTACGGCATAGGCCATTTCTCCCAGTATGCCAGCCAGAAGCCAACAGACCCCAATGTGCTGCGCGACCGTGTGGCCGCCATGCAAGACTGGCTGATGCGCAACACCCCCAACGGCATACCAGCGCTTTTCCACGAAGAAGTGCTCTCAGGCATCAATACGCGTGGCGCTACCATCTACCCCCAGCAGATAGGTCAGGCATGCTCATTCAACCCCGAGCTGGCAGAACAGAAGACCTTCCAGACAGCGACAGGCATGCGCAAGATGGGCGGCGTGCTTTCCCTCTCCCCCATGGTAGACGTGTGCCGCACCCCCAGCTTCAACCGTCTGGAAGAGTCGTATGGCGAAGATGCCTACCTGTCAGCCGTCATGGGCACAGCCTTCGTGCGCGGCCTTCAGCAAGGCGACCTCAAGCAGGGCGTAGGCGCTTGCTCCAAGCACTACCTCGGCTATGGCGGAGGCGGCGATGCCGACGAGAAAGAGATGATAGAAGAGATACTGTTGCCCCACGAGGCGATGATCAGGCTGGAAGGCTGCAAGGTAGTCATGCCAGGCTACCATGCCGTGCACGGCACCAACTGCGTAGCCAACAGCGAGATACTTCAAGACATCCTGCGCGATTATGTCGGCTTCGACGGCATGGTAGTCAGCGACTACACAGCCATCGACCAGCTGCCAGGCTACAGTGATGCGGTGCAGAAAGCCGCCGCCGCCCTCAACAACGGCAACGATGTCGACTTCCCCCGTGGCACCAACTACCAGCACCTGCAAGAGGCCATCGACCAAGGACTGGTAAAGCCAGAGGTGCTCGAAAGGGCGGTAAAGAATGTGCTGCGCCACAAGTTCCGTGCAGGACTCTTCGACGAGAACCCCTATCTCTACAGCCCAGACCCCATCACGCTGGACACGCCCGAAGAGCGCCAGACCGCCTACGACATAGCCGCCCAGTCAGTCGTGCTGCTCGCAAACAACGGCATCCTTCCCCTCAAAGACACCAAGCGCATCCTCCTGACAGGACCCAACGCCAACTCCATGTGGGCCATGTGCGGCGACTACTCCTTCCCAGCCATGACCTACTTCTGGAAGAAAATAACAGAAGACCTCGAACATCCCCACATCGTAAAGCTGCTCGAAGGCATGACATCACGCAAGCCCCAAGGAACCAGCATCCTGTACACCCGCGGATGCGACTGGACAGAAGAGATAGAGACCAAATACACAGTAGGAGGCGATGAGCGCGCATGGGAATACGCCATCCTGCACCGCAAAGTCGACTCAGGCGAGAAAGCCGACCAGACAGAAGCCCTCGCCATGGCACAGCAGGCAGACGTAATCATCGCCGCCATGGGCGAAAACGTCATGCTCTGCGGCGAAAACCGCGACCGCCAGGGACTCCGCCTGCCCGGCAAGCAAGAAGCCTTTGTCGAAGCCCTGCTCCAGACAGGCAAACCCGTCGTGCTCGTCATGTTCGGCGGACGCGCACAAGTCATCTCAGGCCTTGCCGAACGCTGTGCAGCAGTCATACAGGCATGGTACCCCGGCGAAGAAGGCGGCAACGCCGTAGCCGACATCCTCTACGGCAACATCTCCCCATCAGCCAAGCTCTCCGTCAGCTACCCCAACACCGAAGTCTACGAACCCCTCTGCTACAACTACACAGCAGAAAGAGACCCACGCGTGGCATGGCCCTTCGGCCACGGCCTGAGCTACACCACCTTCGAGTACGCCAACCTGTCCATGGCAAGCGAAGTGACAACCGCCGACGAAACCTTCACCCTCACCTTCGACGTAACCAACACAGGCACAGCCGCCGCCGACGAAGTAGCGCAAATCTACCTCTCCCCAGCCGACAGCAACCCCAACCTGCGCCCCATCCAGCTCCAAGGCTTCGCCCGCATATCCCTCAACCCCGGACAGACACGCAAAGTCAAGGTAAAGCTCCATGTCGAGCAGCTCGGCTACTACAGCAACGAAAGTCAGCGCCAGTGGAACATCGCCCCAGGCGAATTCATCCTCAAAGTCGGCGCATCATCCCAAGACATCCGCCTCAGCCAGCAAGTCAGCCTGAAAGGAGAGAAAATGGTCAAGCCGCTGAGAGAATATTACTTCTCTGAAAGCACGGTAGAATAAAAAGGATGAGTCTATTTCCCCCCAAAAAACAGTGTTTTGCGTTTGGGGAAGATTGCAGCAACAAAGAAAAATTAAATCCATTTTCTTTGTCCTGTTATAAATAAATGTGTATATTTGCAATTGAAAATGTCATTAACACCCATAAACAACAAAGCCAATGAGTAAATAAAAAGCTGAAAAGATAAAGATATAGAGGCTTTTGCTTCTTATTCTCAACCACGAATCCGCCAAATTCAAGCAAACGAGAATAAGTAAGTCAGAAGTCACGCCCGTGCAGGACGTGAATTTGCTGACGCTTATTGTTTGGTAAGGTGCTTGGCGGTACCCGTGGTTGATAAGCGAGAAGAATTCAAGTCCTGCTTATCTTTTTTATCAAACCACTTAACCGCCAATTTTTTTTTATTACCAAACAAATTTATAAACTATGAAACAAAAGCTTATTTTTGTGCTGTCGCTCATGGCGATGAGCATGGAGTTCGGCCGTATATGCTGCTGAACGCGTGGCACCTACGTTGCCAACCTCACAAACACCAGAATCAGGAAAAAGCTACTGGATTTATAATGTGGGAGCAGAGAACAATTTTATCGTAAACATGTTGGAAGCTATTGCCGCATATTGTATGTTTCCGAAAAAGCCGTGCATCAATGTACAAAGAACATTGGATACACAGCTTACTCTATTTTGAAATCGTCGAACTCACGTTAAGATATGTAAAAAATCTGACATGGCAAAATCCTGAGCAACTTTTTGTTGCTCAGGTACTTAAAAAGTTATATTTATAATAGTATTGCGGAATTAATGTATTATAAAGTTATGAGAAGAATTTTAGTTTTTATCATTTCTGCGCTGCTAGCGTCCTGCTTTGA
>JAUMXY010000036.1:0-8232 GCA_030528885.1 Bacteroidales bacterium
GTCCGTTGTCCGTTGTCCGTTGGCTGTAGTCCGCTGACTGTTCTCTGTTGTCCATCTCCGATGTTGAGCTGCGGGTATTTTGACACCATGCTCTGGTCCATCTTGTAGAAGGCGAGGAGGGTGCCGTCGGGGCTCCAGAAGGTGCCTTTGGAGATGCCGAACTCGTCGCGGTGTACGCTCTCGCCATAGGTGAGGAGTGCGTTGCCGTCGGTGGAGAGGGTGTGGTGGCTGCCGTCGGGGGTGAGGATGTGGAGGTTGTGGCTGATGGTGTATGCCATGGCGCGGGACGTTTGGTTCCAGTCGGTGTTGGCGGCTTGGGAGGGGAGTGTGATGTGCCATGTGATTGTGCCTTCTTTCCAGTTGAGGAGTGTCTGCTCGCTGCCGTTGTCTATGCGGATGAGTGGCTGCTGGGCATAGGGGAAGGTGGCGTAGTAGAAGTGGTGGATGGGCTTGTGGCCTGCTGCGGTGAGGATGGTGTTGAGCTGGCTGAGGGTGAGGAGGGTGGTGTGGCTGCCGTCGGTTTTACTGATGAGGCGGCACTCGTCGGTGTCGAGTTCTATGCATTCGTCGCCCCACCAGGTCAGGTCTTTGTTTGCGGGTACGGAGCTGGCGTAGTAGGTGGAGCCTCCGGGGATGAGGTCGTTGAGGGTGAAGAGTTTTTTCTGTGCCATGGTGGGTAGGGTGAGTAGGGCGAGTAGGGTGAATAGGGTTGTCTTTTTCATGAGTGGGGGTTATGTGATGCTTTCGTTAATTTCTTTTAGGGGTATGAGCACGAAGTCTCGTTCGTGCATGTGTGGGTGGGGGATGGTTAGCTCTGGCGTGGCGATGTGGAGGTCGTCGTAGAGGAGGATGTCGATGTCGATGATGCGGTCGTGGTATTGTCCGTTGACGGACTTGTGCTTTCTCCCCATGTCGCGTTCTATCTGCTGGGTCTGGTGCAGGAGGTCGAGGGGGGAGAGGGCTGTTTCGATGCGGATGGCGGCATTGAGGAAGGTGTGGGGGCTCTCAAATCCCCATGGCCGGGTGGCAAGGAAGGCGGATTGTGCCTTGACAGGTCCAATCCGCCTTCTTATTTCAGAAATGGCGGACAAGAGGTTGTGCTCCTTGTCGCCAAGGTTTGTGCCGAGTGAAAGATATGCCGTGTGGTTCAATGCTTTTGCTCTTTTGATTTAGTCGATGATGAGCATGGCGTCGCCGTAGGTGCCGAAGCTGTAGTCGCCTTTGAGCGCTTCCTTGTAGGCGTTCATCACGACATCGTAGCCTCCGAAGGCGGAGACGAGCATGAGCATGGTGGTGAGCGGCATCTGGAAGTTGACGATGAAGGCGTCGGCTACGGTGAAGTCGTAGGGTGGGAAGATGAACTTGTTGGTCCATCCTTCGAATTCTTTGATGAATCCGCCTGGCCCGACGGCTGTCTCGAGGGCACGGAGGGTGGTGGTGCCTACGGCGCAGATTTTGTGGCCGTTCTCTTTGGCTTTGTTGACGATGTCGCAGGCTTCTTTGTTGACGAACATCTGCTCGGAGTCGGTCTTGTGCTTGGTGAGGTCTTCAACATCAATGCTGCGGAAGTTGCCCAGTCCGGCGTGGAGGGTGATGAAGGCTTGCTCGATGCCGATGATTTCCATGCGTTTCATGAGCTCGCGGGAGAAGTGGAGGCCTGTGACTGGAACGGTGACTGCTCCTTCGTGGCGTGCGAAGATGTTTTGGAATCGTTCGTGGTCTTCTTCTTCGGCGGGACGATGGGAGCGGATGTCGTCAGGTATGGGGGCTTCGCCCAATGAATATAGGGTTTCCTTGAAGGTGTCGTGTGGTCCGTCGTAGAGGAAGCGGAGGGTGCGTCCGCGGGAGGTGGTGTTGTCGATGACTTCTGCTACGAGTGATTCGTCGGGGCCGAAGTAGAGCTTGTTGCCGATGCGGATTTTGCGTGCCGGGTCGACGAGCACATCCCACAGGCGAAGGTCTTCGTTGAGTTCGCGAAGCAGGAAGACTTCAATGCGGGCGCCGGTCTTTTCCTTGTTGCCGTAGAGGCGTGCCGGGAAGACTTTGGTGTCGTTGAAGACGAAGGCGTCACCTTCTTCGAAGTAGTCAGTGATTTCTTTGAAGAGGCGATGCTCGATTTCTCCTGTTTTGCGGTGTACAACCATGAGCTTGGCTTCGTCGCGGTTGTAGAACTTTGTTTCAGGATTGTAGGTGCGAGGATAGAGCGCTATCTTCTCGTCTGGAAGTTTGAACTTGAATTGTGAGAGCTTCATATTATAATGTTTCTTCTGTTTCTATAGTTTGTTGGTCGAGCCACTGCGGGAACTGCTCTATGTCCATGCAGTCTTGGAGCTTGTATTGCCCGATGCGTGTGCGGACGAGTCCTGTGAGGTATCCGCCGGAGTTGAGCGCTTGTCCGATGTCGCGTGCGAGGGCGCGGATGTAGGTGCCTTTGCTGCATACGACGCGGATGGTGAGGGACAGGTGCTTGCCGGTCAGGTTGTCGCTCTGGCAGCGGATGCGCTCGCGGTGGTCGCTGTGCTCGATGGGGGTGCTGTGCTCGACTTCGCCGAAGTGCAGTATCTCTAACTCGTCGATGACGAGTATTTTGGGTTTTAGTTCTATGGTTTCGCCTTTTCGGGCGTACTTGAATGCGCGCTTTCCATCAACTTTGACAGCTGAAAAGGTGGGGGGCACTTGCTCTATGCGGCCGATGAAGGTGGAGAGTTTCTCTTCGATGAGGTCGCGGGTGATGTGCTCGGTGGGGTAGGTGGCGTCTTCGGCTGTCTCCATGTCGAAAGAGGGTGTGGTGGCGCCGAGCTTGATGGTGGCGATGTACTCTTTGGTGTGTGACTGCAGCTCGTCTATCATCTTGGTGCTTTTGCCTGTGCAGATGATGAGGACGCCGGTGGCGAGCGGGTCGAGGGTGCCGGCATGTCCCACTTTCAGTTTCTTGACGTCCAGGCGCCGAGAGAGTTCGCCTCGCACTTTGGCTACGAGGTTGAACGAGGTCCAGCGGTAGGGTTTGTTGAAGATGAGTATTTCTCCTGTCTGTGGGTTCATGTCTTGCGTGTCGGTTGTTGCTGTTAGGAGATGGTGAGCTGGTGGCCGGTGAAGAGCATGGCTAAGATGATGCCTCCGACGATGATTCTGTACCAGCCAAAGGCTTTGAAGCCGTATCTCTGGACGAAGCTGATGAAGAACTTGATGGCGAGCAGGGCGACGATGAAGGCTACGACGTTGCCGATGATGAGGGTGTCGAGGTTGCTCATGATGAGTTCGGTTCCTCCTTCTTTCAGCAGCTTGTACATCTTGTAAACGGTGGCGCCGAACATGGTGGGGACGGCGAGGAAGAAGGAGAATTCTGCTGCGTCCTTGCGTGTCATCTTCTGTGACATGCCTCCGACGATGGTTGCCATGGAGCGTGACACGCCTGGTATCATGGAGATGCACTGGAAGAGGCCGACCATGAATGCGCGTTTTTCGGTGAACTGGGTGTCGGGGCTTCCGTTGCCGAATAGCTTGTCGCAGAAGAGCATGAAGACTCCGCCGATGACGAGCATGGCTGCAACGACTTCTACGCGCTCAAGCATGGCGTCGATGGCGTCGCTGAAGAGAAGGCCGAGCACTGCTGCCGGGATGAAGGCTACGAACAGTTTCCAGTAGAAATCGAACTTGTGGATGAATTTCTTGAAGGAGGATGCGCCTTGGGGCAGCGGGGTGTTGTTGAGCTGGAAGAAGCGTTTCCAGTAGAGGCATACAACGGAGAGGATGGCTCCGAACTGTATGATGAAGGTGAATGCCTTGACGAATTCGGTGCTTTCTACTCCTAGGATGTTTTGGGCTATAATCATGTGGCCTGTAGAGGATACGGGCAGAAACTCTGTGAGTCCTTCTACGATGGCGATGATGACGGTTTGAATCCAAGTCATGATGCTTCAGGGGTGTGAATGGATGTTACTTTTTGTTTTTGTGTGATGGCCAGAGGATGGCTGCGATTTCGAAGAGGAAGCCGAACAGGCATACCATTGGGGCTACCTTGATGCGGGTGTCGCTGAAGATGTCCGGGTTGAAGGCTTCTTCGGTGGTGGATCCTCCTGACATGAGGATGAATCCAATGATAATGATGATGAATCCTATGGCTAACAGGATGTAGTTGATTTTTGCAAAAGCGAAATTCTTCATTATTCTTGGTTTTAATGTTTGTTCTATGTCTATATGTAGTAGAGGGCGTTGCTGTTCATCTTCAGGTATTTGTTGATGGAGAAGAAGGTGCACAGGAAGGTGATGACAAGCCCGAAGAAGAAGACGGAGATGGACACGATGATGATGGCTTTCATGTTGATGACGGAGATGATTTGGGGCTCGAATTTGTAGAGCCAGTATAGTCCGCAAGCAATGAGAAGGTCGGCGATGGCGGCTGAAACGATGCCGAGTGTGGCGCCGTGCAGCAGGAAGGGACGGCGGATGAAGTTCCAGCTGGCGCCTACCAGCTTCATCGTGTTGATGATGAATCTTTTGGAAAAGATGGTTAAGCGTACGGTGTTGTTGATTAGCGCAAAAGAGATGTATGTGAATAGGGCTGCGATGACGAGCAGTATGATGCTGACTTTGCGGATGTTGTCGTTGACGGACTTGATGAGGTCTTTGGAATAGATGACATCTACCACGTCGGTGTTGGACTTGAGTTCCTTGACTGCAGCGCTGATGCTGTCTGGGTTGGCATGGGTGGCGTTGATTTTGATTTCGAAGGATGCGGTATAGGGGTTGATGCCGATGAATTCTGTCGGGTCAACGCCTTGTGCTTTGATTTCTTCTTGCAGCGCTTGTTCTTTGGAGATGTACTCGGCGCTCTTGGTGTAGGGGGCCTGCAGAATGGCATCTTTCATCTTCTTGACTTGCTGTTCGTTCAGCTCGTCGCTGATGAGCACGCTTACGTTGATGTTCTCTCTTACGAAGGTGGAGAGGTTCTGTGCGGTGATGACGAAGAGCATGATGATGCCGAGCAGCACCAGCACAAGTGTGGTGCTGATGGTGGCTGTGATGAATTGCGTGTTGAGTAACGAATGTTTGTTTCTACTGCTCATCTATGTGGATGCCTTTAAGGGTTGCTGAACTGGATTCGGTGATTTGTACGCGGACAAGGTCGCCGATGTGATGGGTGCCGCGGTCGAACACCACGACTTTGTTCTGGGATGTGCGCCCGAAGAGCTGTTGCTTGCTGCGTTTGGAGACACCTTCTGCGAGGACTTCGAATGTCTTGCCGATGTCTTTTTGGTAGCTTTCAGCTGACAGCTGGTTCTGTAAGGCTATCATTTCGTTGAGGCGGCGTATCTTGGTTTCTTCGGGGACATCGTCCGGCAGGTGCTTTGAAGCGTAGGTTCCTGGACGTTCTGAGTATTTGAACATGAATGCTGAGTCGTAGCCGCATTCGCGCATCAAGGAGAGGGACTGCTGATGGTCTTCTTCTGTCTCGGAGTGGTAGCCGACGAAGATGTCGGTTGTGAGTCCGCAATCGGGCAGGATGCGGCGGATGGCTGCCACACGGTCGAGGTACCATTCTCGGGTGTATTTCCTGTTCATGAGCTTCAAGATGCGGTTGGAGCCGCTTTGTACCGGCAAGTGGATGTGGCGGCAGATGTTGGGGTGCGCTGCGATGACTTGAAGCGTCTCGTCGCTCATGTCCTTGGGGTGAGAGGTGGTGAAGCGGATTCGCATGGATGGGACGGCTTGGGCTACTTGGGCTAACAAGTCGGGGAAGCTTATGTTGCCACACTGGTAGCTGTTGACGTTCTGCCCGAGCAGTGTGACTTCTTTGTAACCTTTGTTCTGCAGGTCCATGACTTCATTCAGTATGCTGTCCACCTCGCGGCTTCTCTCGCGGCCTCGGGTGTAAGGGACGATGCAGTAGTGGCAGAAGTTGTTGCAGCCACGCATGATGCTGACAAATCCGCTGATATGGCTTCCGCAGATTCGTTCTGGGATGATGTCGCGGTATGTTTCAGTGGTGCTGAGCTCTATGTTGATGGCTTTCTCTCCTATTTCTGCTGCTGCGAATAATTCGGGCAGAGAAAGATAAGAGTCCGGGCCTGCGACAAGGTCTGCATGGTATTTGTTTATTAGCTCTTCTTTTACACGTTCTGCCATGCAGCCGACAATGCCGATGATGAGTTTGCGCCCTCTTTTCTTGAGGGCGTAAAGTGTCTCTAATCGGTTGAAAATTTTGTTTTCTGCATTTTCGCGGACGGAGCATGTGTTGAGGAGAATGGCGTCAGCCTGCTCAAGGGAATCGCAGGTCTCATAACCAGCCATTTTCATGACAGAGGCAATAACCTCACTGTCCGCCACGTTCATCTGGCAGCCGTAAGTCTCAATAAAAAGATGTTTCATCAAGAATGATTTTGTACAAACTCGATGCAAAGATAGTGTTTTTAATCCATAAATTTATAATTCGTGACCATAATTCGCCATCGGCCAGGCTTTTTTGTAACTTCTGAATTATGAATTGTGATTTAATTGTTAACTTTGTAGCCGAAATGCGCGGAAGCTTGCTTTGTGTGGGTGTTTCTGCGGCTATTTGTTTTTTGCAAAAGAGGAATCGGGGTGCTTTTCGAGTTTCAGAAACATATATCGACTAGCCAGGCAACTCTCCCTGTCGTGAGCGTTGCGGCATTGGTTGCATGGTTCATGCTGCCCTCGAATCCTGTTCCTGCTGCTTTCTCTGGCGAAGCGTATGGGCTGTGGGAGCATGTCCCTCTGTTTTTGCAGATGGGGTGGTGGTCTCAGGCTGCGAGTGCTGTTTGTGTGGCGATTGCGGTTTATCTGATGATTGAGCTGAACAATGCGAATGTGCTGCTAAGAGTCAGTTCGCGAATGCTTAGCTGCATGTTGCTGCTTTTGCTGGTGTTTGTGCCAACCCACAGTTTTCAGCCTGGTTGTGTGGTGATGTTGCTGGTGCTGCTCTCTTTTTTCCCGTTGATGGCGAGCTTTCAATATCCTCATCCTGTTTTGGCTTTTGAGACGTTTCTGCTGCTTTCTTTGGCATCATTGGTGTTTCCGAAGTTGTTTTGGATGGTTCCTCTGTATTGGGGGCTGCAGGGGTATCTGAGGGCTTTTTCGTTCAAGTGTTTTGTAGCTTCGTTGCTGGCATTGCTCTTGCCTTATTGGTTCTTTGCAGGGATTGCTTTTGTGATGGGGTCTTTCTCGGACTTTTGGGAGCATGTGCAAGTCGTGGCAGACGTAAGGTTGGGCGCTGTTCGTTGGGATGCGGCTCAGATGGTAACGCTGGGGTTTGTGGTGCTGTTGTTTGCTACTGGGGCGGTGGATTTTTTTATCAATAGGCTGAAGGATAAGACGCGTACAAGGGTTGTGTATAATATGTTGATAATTCATGGGTTGTATGTTATTGTGCTTCTCTTTCTGCAGTCTCAGCTGTTTTGGATTCTTTTGCTGTTGCTGCTGATAGATACCGCAATTTTATTTGGTCATTTTTTCAGTCTTACTCATACTAAGTTTTCTCATGTTTATTGTTTGGTGCTGCTGGTGATAGCGGCGGCAATTATGACGTTTCAATATATTCCCGGTTTGTTCGATACATTACATTTAATTGAGTTGTTCAGATGGATTCATTAAACGAGTTTTTCATAGAGTATGGTTATTGGGGAATGGGCATGGCCTCGTTTCTTGCAGGAACTTTTGTGCCGTTCAGTTCTGAGGCGGTGATGGGGGCTTTGCTGGTTGCTACAGGAATGGACCCTATGCTTACGGTCATTAGCGGAACGATTGGCAATGTGCTTGGCTCAATGTTTAATTACTATATAGGGCGTATTGGAAGCGTGGAGCAGATTTCTCGTTGGCTTCATGTGAAGGAGAAACGTCTTATTAAGACACGTGATTATGTGGAGAGGAAAGGCTCGTGGATTGCATTTTTCTCTTTTTTGCCTGCTTTTGGAACAGCTATATCCATCTCGTTGGGAATACTGAGGGCTAATGTTTGGGGAGTTATGTTTTGGACGATAACAGGCAAGTTTATTCGTTATTTGATTGTTGCTTATTCTGCGCTGGCGCTGGTTTGACGCCGAGTAGTGGCGCGGCGCGAGGCGGAGGGGTAATTGTAGAGTTCAGAATAGACGGTCCATTAAATCGCACCCGAGGGGTACGGCATAGGGGAGTCGAGGGGTACGATTAACCGTTACCCCCCTCGACACGAAGTTAGTGATTTTTTTAGATTATGATTATTTTTGGGGGTTTATT
>JAUMXY010000036.1:8242-19618 GCA_030528885.1 Bacteroidales bacterium
CCTGTACGAGAACACACTAGCCGGCCCATAAATCCCCCCCGGGGGGTGAGGTCATGGGGGAGTCGTGGGGTACGATTAACCGAACCCCGCGACTCCCCTATGATAGTGATTGTTTCAGATTCTGATTAATGATGCAGTTTCATTAGTGTCCGAATGGGAAATTGATACCGATATTAACATTGGCTCTGCCAGAAAGCGGAAGTCCTTGTTTGGCAAGTTTTCCCATTGTGTGGTCCATGCCAATGAAAAGATTGAAGCCGTTGGGATGGAAGTTGAGAAGCCAGCCAAAGCTTGTGCCGTATGTGCCTAAAGCCATGTTGGCTGAAGCTGAGAAAATCTTGGCCGGGGCAACGTTGGCAGAAAGGCGGAATTCTGTCCAGCTGTATTTGCCTGCCATGCGAGTGCTGTTCAGCAAACCAAACGAGAGTTTGTCATAGAAGTCGGGTGTGTATTGTACGCCAATATTCATGGTTGCGGCGAGTGCTCTAGAGCGGCTGCCTGTGTCGCCATTGTCCTGCAGTTCATACAATGCAGACAGGCCTTCCATCAAGCGGTCTGCTTCGTTTTCAAAGGAATTGCTGGCGTCTTCATCTACATTGAAGATGTATCTGTCTGTGCTGACCTGCCGCTCTCCGTTTGTGGATGCTACGTAGTTGTTGCTCCATCCGATGTATCCGAGGTCAAGAACTGATGCGGAGAATGCCCAATTTTTATCCAGTTTGTATTCTGCGCCGAGGTCAAAGGCCAATCCGAAACCATTGATTCCCCAGCTGTCAATGTCGAGGCCGCTTACGTATCTGTGGGTGTTCTCTTCGCCTTCAGGACCACGTTCAGTCTCTTCAATCTCGTACTTCATGCTTTTGATGCTGGTCTGTATCTCTGCATCGGTGATGCCTACCCATTTGTCTTCGCCGAGTGTAAGCTGAGCCTTTTTGAAATCAGCATCCAGGTTGGCAATACCCAGCAATACTTTGAGCTTGGCGCCGATGCGCAGCTTCTCGTTGATTTGTCGGCTGTGGCCCAGTGCGAACTCCGCATATCCGCCTGCGTGGGCGTTGAAGTTGCTGATGTCGTATGTCTTGTTCTCAATGCCTTCTTTGGCAAGGCGAAGCAGCGAGCCGGGAATGTTGACGTCAAGGTCTTGGCGTGCGTTGATTTCGATGGTGTTGTATCCGCCGAAGGCCTTGAATCCCGCTCCTAACACTTGCAGCCTGAGGTTTTCTGTTATTTTGTTTTTATCGTGAATGCCAGAAAGAAATTCGCTGGTGCTCACTTGAGGGTTGAGGAACAAGGCTGTTTTTCCGTTTACGTTGTAAAGGATGTTGTCTACTCTGAGGTTGCTGTTCATTCCGATGTTCAGGTTACCTAAGGCTGGCATGGCAACGTATCCTTGATCGTTTCCGAAAGCGGGGTTTAGCTCATGACGGTACAGATAGCCGTCGGTGAAGTAGCCTGAGTTGAGATTTTGGGCTGTTGCCGCAGATGCAAGTCCCCATGCGGCAATTGCTATGATGGATTTGAGATTTTTCATAATGTTTTTATTGGTAATGTAGAATTAAAGGTTAGAATTCGTCTTCGTAATATCCTGTAACTTTGGCCTTTAGGTTGTTGATGAACAATTTCATTTCAGGGCCAAGTGTTGTGTCGTCGCCAACATTGACAACCTTCGCGTCGATAGAAATGCCATCGAGGTTTGTGATGTTTCCTTCAATCACAATTTCGATAGGCTGGTTGTTGGCCTCGCTTTGTACCTTGGCGGTTGTTGACGTTACGCCTTCGATTGCTTTTCCAGTGGTGTCAATCGGTTTGATGGTCAAATCCATGTCGAAAGGCACTTGAGTTGAACCGTCGAAGTTGATAACGAGTTTGCTGATGGTCATCTTGTCTAATTCTTCATCGTTCCAGTCGTCGATGACATCAGAGTAGATGATTTGTGAACCGTCCTTGAAGCGGAATGGGGCATAAAAAGCATAGCTTCCGGAAACTGCGTCAAGCTTTCTGCCGAGTCGGAAATCGGTTACGGCTTGTTTGGGCATTTGTGGGTCAATGGCATTGATCTCGATAGTGGTGGGAATACCGTCAACGTCGGCGAGGATGTCTCCTAATGTGCTGAATTTCACCCATTGTGGATTTGTGTATCCCTCGAAGTCGCTGGAGGGATTCTTGGGGGAAAGGACAAAAGTGTGCTTGTCGGCTGTGGTTTGCTGAGTCTTGAATATCCCCTCGTCCAATGTGTAGGTTTTGCTTTTTCCGTTGCGTTTAGAGGTAAGCTCGAAGCCTGTCTGGAAATAAGCGTGATATTCATCCATTGGATTGCTGACGGTAAGGTAAATTTGGGGGTTGTCTATTCTGATTTCAGTGCCAGGTTGGTTGAGGAAGTCCGGGATGTCGTTGAGTTTGACAGGGTCGATGTTGAATTCATCCACATGGTACTCGACTTCTCCTGTGAAACTCTTTACCTTGATAGGCTCAACGTTAGGAGTCTGTGAGAAAGTGATTTCAGATGGAAGTTCTTCGTCTGCATAAATGCTGACCTGACCCTCTGTTACCTGCACATAGTCCTGGTAGTTGAATGTGTGATTCTCGTAATCTGCAACTACATTGCCAACAGTAGCGTCAATTGCTTCCACATTCATAAAAATAGCGATTTCTCCGTTGGCATCAGGAACAATAGTCTCGTTAGACAAGTCGAGGATGCCCGTTGCAGGGTCGTATGCACCCATGCTGGGAGTGGCCTCCAGACCTTTAGGGAACTGCATTTTCACCTTTTCAAATTTGATGTGTGACATGAGTGAGGAACTGAGTCCCTTGATTTTTATTTTTGTTGAGATTTGGGTTTCAACGCCTACCTTGCTAATGTCTTTGATGGACTTGTCAATGTTGTTGGCTTGAGTGCTGAACTCAGTTCTATCGCTGGTGATAGGATAATACGCGGTGATATCTCCTGGTACATAATCAGGGAGAAGGCGGAAGTCCTCAGATATATAAAGGGTGGTGATAGAAGGATTGATGCTGGGCTTAGATGTTGTGAACTGAGCTACATTGATAGGATCTGATTTGAAAGTTCCTTCTTTCTTGATAGCGTAGATGAGATTCCCATTTGCATCAGTCTCTTTGACTATTTCGCTGCTTTCATCCAAGTTTATAATTTGTTCCAAAGTAATGTGGTCAAGATTTAATGGGATTGTTAATTCTTTGACTTGCAATCTGGCGGTGGTGTCGATGTCGCTTAAATCATACGCGTCATCCATGCAGGATGATAAGGCTAAGAGGGATAGTGCGGACATCCCTGTCAGCATGAACTTGAAGTGTTTCATGTGCTTAAATAGTATTAAAATAGTTAATTTTTTACAAATATATATATAATGAGGATATCCTCCAAATGTTTATCCTGTTTTTTTCAGGAATGTGCTTTTCTTTGTCGAGAAAAGGAGAAAAAGAGTTTGAATAGGACCCTGTCCATAAGGGAACGGGGCGCACCAGATGGCGCGCCCCGTTCCCTTATATGGATGTTTTTTAGTTTATTGCATTGTCGAGGTCAGAACCTGCCTTGAATTTTGCAACTTTCTTAGCAGCGATAGTGATAGCAGCCTTTGTTGCAGGGTTGATTCCTTGGCGTTCTGGGCGCTCAGCCACAGAGAAAGTTCCGAAGCCAACAAGTGAAACCTTGTCTCCTGCCTTTAGAGCTTCAGCAATAGCTTCGATAGTTGCATCAAGTGCCTTCTTTGAGTCTGCCTTGCTCAAACCTGCCTTTGCAGCGATAGAGCTAACGAGTTCATTCTTGTTCATAAAGTAAAATTAATTTAGGTTTTTATTAATAAAATTGTTTAAATAAGTTTTAATAATTCAATATAATAGGTGTTGTCAGAGTGTTGGTGATGTGTCTCTATAAAAAGTCCATTTATATCATAAGTTCTTTGCAAATATATGAGATATATTTTCGCAAACAAACAAATTCCATAAAAAAACGTTGAAAAAAGTGAAAAATAAACTCATTTTTGTTTTTTTTGCCCCGAAATAGGAATAAAAACTCTAATTTTGCATTAGAAATGATATTTTGCTAAAAGAGTAATAAAGTGAGAATTGTATGCGAATGACTCCAGCCATTAAGGTTATCCTTATCATAAACATTGTGTTTTACGTCTTCACCTATTGGATTACGCCAGCTATTTCTTTGGGTGGTTATACTGATTGGTTCTTGAATTTTAATGCCCTGCATCCAATTGGCTCTTCCGGTTTTTCCGTGTATCAATACATTACCTATATGTTTATGCATGGAGGATGGTGGCATTTGTTCTTTAACATGTGGTCCTTGATGATTTTTGGGAATGCCGTAGAACAGCGAGTAGGCACTAAGCGTTTTGTTTATTACTACCTTCTATGTGGAGTGGGAAGTGCATTAGTGAACCAGCTGATGACTTTCTTGGGAGTGATTTCTCCTGCTCAATTGGTTGGCGCATCTGGAGCCATTTATGGCGTTATGGCAGCTGCCGCCTTCTTCTTTCCTGACGCAAAGCTGTTCATTATCCCTATACCATTCCCCATCAAGTTGAAATATCTGGTTGGCTTCTATACCGTTGTTGAGATGTATATGGGCATTACTTCTTTGGACGGAGTCGCTCATTTTGCTCATCTAGGAGGTATCGTTGTTGGTGTGATTATTCTTCTCGTTTGGAAATACCAGAGCGGAAGACCTAGTCAGAGGTCACACTCTTGGAGAGTGGACGAAGGTTCTCATTATGAAAAGGATGAGAGCTTGTGGGAAAAGCTCAAGAAGTCGTTTGGCCAAGAGCGGAAACCCAAGATGCGTGTTACGAAAGTGAGAGAGGCTAATTACGCTGACCACGAGTACAACAGCAGGAAGCGCGAAGAAAATGACGAGATAGATCGCATTCTCGACAAGATACGCCGCGACGGTTATCAAAATCTTACCGAGAATGAGAAAGCTACGCTTTTCAACGCAAGTAAAAAGATGCGAGGAGAAGGATGAAGATTCTGAAAGCAATACCTATTATCGTATTCATTGCTGTCAATCTGTTTTTTATTGCAGCAATGAATATTTGTGCTTATACTTCGGTCTTGCCTTCGCAGGACTACCCTCAGGTAGCCTATTGGGGGCTGTTGTTCCCTGTTTTCTTATGCGTGAATATAGGTTTTGTTCTGTTTTGGCTGATTTTCAAATGGAAGATTGTGCTTGTTCCTTTGCTGGGAATGCTGCTCTGTGCTCCTAGCATAAGAACCTATATCCCATTGAATATCCCCCAGACTCCGCCTGCTGGATGCCTAAAGGTATTGTCTTATAACACGATGTCTTTCGGAAGAGACAAGAGCGTTCCTCTTGCCGAGAACCAAGTGTTCAAATATATAAAAGAATGTGATGCAGACATCGTCTGTCTTCAGGAGGCCATGAAAGTTTATACAGATGAAGCTTCCAAGATGTTGAAGGATGTCTATCCCTACAATTCCCTTTATCTCATCGCAGACAACTACAATGCCTGCTTCTCCAAGTACCCCATTCTGTCATCATCCAAGATTGATTATCCTTCAGATAAGAATGCTTCTTATGTCTACGAGATACTTGTGGGCGGCGACACCTTGCTAGTTGTCAACAACCATTTAGAATCCTATCGTTTAACCCCTGAGGATAAAGACGACTATAAATCTATCATTAAGAACTATAAAACCCCCGAACAGAACAATTCGGAAATTAAGTACTTGTCTTTGATAGGGAAGTTGCCGCCCGTGGACTCCATCCGGGGCATACAGGCCGATTCTGTCGCAGCTTTTGTTGAACGCAACGCTGGGCGTTATATGATTGTATGCGGCGATTTCAACGCCTCCCCCATTTCTTATCCGCATTATCGTCTGACCCGTTGCCTGAACGATGCTTATACGCGCAGTGGAAACGGTCCAGGCATCAGCTACAATAGCAGCGGCATGTATTTTCGGATAGACAATATTCTGATAAGCCCCAATATGACAGCGTATGGGGCGAAAGTAGACAAATCCATTTCGGCAAGCGACCATTATCCTATCTATGCTTATGTCAAATTAGAGCGCAAGTAGCAGGCAAAACAGCCAAATTGAAGAAATTTAATGGTAATTTCTTCCTTTTTGTAAAAAAATGTATAACTTTGCACCTTGAACTGCCCTTTACCTTACTATATTATATAATATGTGTAAGACTGAGGCATGTCGTAGATATGCAGCAATGCTTCTTCTTCGACCCGAATCATACGAAAAACAAATAAAAACAATCATTAATAATTTCAACAAAATGCAAAACAAAGGATTTGTAAAGTTTTTAGCAGTGGCGTTGACACTCATCTGCCTCTTCTATCTGTCTTTCTCTGCCGTGACCAAGTATGTCGAGGACAAGGCAGCGAAGATGGAACCTCAGGCAGCTGAGCTTTACTTGGATTCGTTGAATTCGACTCCATTCTACTTGGGCAACTACACTCTCAAGGACTGCCGCGAGACTGCCATCGGCCTTGGTCTTGACCTGAAAGGTGGTATGAACGTGATTCTTGAAGTGAGTGTGCCAGAAGTGGTAAAGACGTTGGCGGACCACAAAACTGACGAAGCATTCCTTCAGTCTGTAAGCGAAGCAGCAAAGGAAGCTCAGGAAAGTCAGAGCGATTTCATCACACTTTTTGTCAAGGCTTATAAAAAGAACGCTCCGGGTAAGCCCCTTGCGGCTATCTTCGCTACCCAGCAGCTGAAAGACAAGGTCAACACGAACAGCAGCGATGCTGACGTGGAGAAGGTGCTTCGTCAGAGCGTAGAGGAAGCGGTTGATAATGCATTCCTCGTGCTCCGTACCCGTATTGACCGTTTCGGTGTAGTTCAGCCTAACATCCAGAAGATTGAGGGACAAAGCGGCCGCATCATGGTCGAGCTTCCTGGTATCAAAGAGCCAGAACGCGTCCGCAAACTTCTTCAGGGTAGCGCAAACCTCGAGTTCTGGGAGACTTACGATGCTCCGCTCGTTACCCCGATGCTTTCTCAGTTGAACTCAGCTCTCCGCAATAACGCAACAACAGAGGCTGTTGAAGATTCTGTTGAGGCTGTTGCTGAAGAAGCCGTTGCCGATTCAAGCAAGAGTGCAGCAAGCGTCCTTTCACAGGTGAAGAATGTAGAAGAAGGTCTGACAGCCAAGGCTACAGAAGAGGCAAAGAAAGAGAATCCTCTCTTCGCTATGCTTCAGCCAACAGGTGCGCAGACAGGCTGTATGGTTGCTTATGCAATGGCTCTTGATACAGCTGAAATCAATGCGCTTCTCCAGTCAGAGACAGCAAAGCAGATTTTCCCAGCAGACCTCTCTCTCAAGTGGGGCGTAGCGTCAATGGACAAGGCTGGAAAGATCTTCTCTCTCTATGCTATCCGCACAACAGGCAAGAATGGCCGCGCGCCACTTGAAGGTGATGTGGTGACTGACGCAAAGGATGACTTTGACCAGCACGGCAACCCTGTTGTCAGCATGAAGATGAATACTGAGGGTTCACGCAAGTGGGCTGCCATTACAGAGGCAAACGTAAAGCACTCAGTAGCAATTGTGCTTGACAACCTCGTTTACAGCGCTCCAAACGTCGAGGGCAAGATTGACGGCGGAAGCACACAGATTAGCGGTAACTTCACAACAACAGAGACTCGTGACCTTGCCAACGTGCTTGAGTCTGGTAAGATGCCAGCTCCTGCAAGCATCATTCAGGAAGACATCGTGGGTCCTACGCTGGGTGCACAGTCCATCCAGGCAGGTTTCATGTCTTGTATCGTTGCCTTCATCGTTCTGATGCTCTACATGGTAGCCATGTATGGTGTGCGTGAAGGTATGGTTGCCAACTGCGCGCTCATCCTCAACTTCTTCTTCTCATTCGGTATCCTCACATCACTGGGTGCGGCCTTGACCATGTCAGGTATTGCCGGTATGGTGCTCACGCTCGGTATGGCTGTCGATGCCAACGTGCTCATTTACGAGCGCACAAAAGAAGAAATGCGTTCAGGCAAGAACCTCAATGCAGCAGTTGCAGCAGGTTACAGCAACGCCTTCTCGGCAATCTTCGACTCCAATGTGACTACCATCATCACAGGTATTATCCTCTATAACTTCGGAACAGGTCCAATCAAGGGCTTTGCTACCACATTGATTATCGGTATTGTCTGCTCATTCTTCACTGCCGTTTGGTTGACTCGCATCGCTTACGAGCACTTCCTCAACAAGGGCAAGTGGCAGGATTTGAAGTTCACGACAGCTCTTTCTAAGAATATGCTGAAAGACACGAAGTACAAGTTCATGAGCTATTACAAGAAATCATTCCTTGTGTTCGGCGCATTCCTTGTTGTCGCACTTGTCAGCTTCGCTGTTCGTGGTTTGAGCCAGTCTATTGATTTCACAGGTGGACGCAACTACAAGGTAGAGTTCCTGAACCCAGTTGAGCCAGAAGCAGTCAAGGCTGCTATCGTAAAGCAGTTCGATGCAAACAACAAGGACGAGGAGGCTATCAATGTGACAGTTATCTCTATCGGTACGGAAGGAAATAATGTACGTGTTTCAACCAACTTCGCCATTAACGATAACAGCCCAGAAGCAGATGCTCGTATCGAGTCACTTCTCTATCAGGCATTTGTTGACGGCGGTATGGTTGATGCCTCTGTGTCAGAAGAAGCCTTCCTTGACCGCGATGACCGCGCAGGCGGCTCTATCGTCTCTTCTCAGAAGGTAGGTCCAGCCATTGCAGAAGACATCACATACGGAGCAATCCTTTCTGTTATTTTCGCTATTGCAGCCATCTTCGTGTATATCCTCATCCGTTTCCGCAATGTTGCTTACTCAGTAGGTTCAATCGCTGCGCTTACGCTTGATACAATATTCGTTATCGGAATGTTCTCTCTCTGCTACGGCTGGATTGGTTTCTCGCTCGAAGTTGACCAAACCTTCATCGGAGCCATCTTGACCGTTATCGGTTACTCTATCAACGACAAGGTGGTTGTCTTCGACCGTATCCGTGAGACATTCGGCCGCTATCCGAAGCGCGATCGCCAGCGCATCTTCAATGATTCGTTGAACTGCACATTGACACGTACAATCAACACTTCTGTGTCAACATTCATCGTGCTGCTGGCAATCTTCATTCTCGGTGGCGACAGCATCCGCGCCTTCGCGTTCGCGATGATGCTTGGTGTCATCTTCGGAACAAGCTCATCTATCTTCATTGCAGCTCCTATCGCATACCTTGTCATGGGCGCTCGCATCAAGGAGGAAGATGAGGAACCAGCACCAGCAAAGGCATAACGCATCATATTCAAAGGCAGCAGCATTGCGCTGCTGCCTTTTTGTTTTTCCCCTTGTCCGTATGCAGAGCGGGAGTAAATAGAAAACTTAAAAAGGAAAATATTATGTCAAAAATTCGCGTAGCCATCGTTGGGTATGGCAATATAGGAAAATATGCGCTCGAAGCTATCGAGGCTTCACAGGATATGGAATGTGTGGGCGTTGTCCGCCGCAATGGCGAAGCCGACAAGCCGGCCGAGCTCGCCAACTATCCTGTGGTGAAAAACATCACCGACCTTCAGAATGTTCAGGTAGCCATTCTTGCTACTCCGACACGCAAGGTGGAGGAATATGCCAAGCAGTGCCTCGAGCTGGGCATCAATACGGTAGACTCTTTCGACATCCACACGCAGATTGTCGAGCTTCGCCGTTCTCTCGATGCTGTGGCTAAGGCAAACAACGCCGTGTCAATTATCTCCGCAGGCTGGGACCCGGGTTCGGATTCCATCGTTCGTTCCTTGATGGAAAGCTTAGCGCCCAAAGGCATCAGCTATACCAATTTCGGTCCAGGCCGTTCCATGGGGCACTCTGTTGCCGTACGCGCCATCGAGGGCGTTCGCGATGCGTTGTCCATGACCATCCCTGTCGGCACAGGCATCCATCGTCGCATGGTGTATGTTGAACTGGAAGAAGGCGCTGATTTCAAGGCTGTTGAAGCAGCTGTCAAGGCCGACCCCTACTTCGTCAATGACGAGACCCATGTGCAGCAAGTTCCTTGTGTGGATGCGCTGAACGATACAGGCCATGGCGTTAATCTGGTGCGCAAGGGCGTTTCTGGAAAAACGCACAACCAGCTGTTCTCATTCGACATGAAGATAAACAACCCCGCACTGACCTCTCAGGTACTTGTCAATGTTGCGCGTGCATCCCTCAAGCAGCAGCCAGGCGCATACACCATGATAGAAATACCTGTTATTGACATGCTGTGTGGCGACAGAGAAGAGTTGATTCGTCATCTGGTTTAACCCATTCTGCGGCATTTCTCGCATAGAGGAATAATGCCCAATTCTCGCTTTGAGCTACAGGGCGGTTTAGGCGTACCCCTCGAGTCCGACATACCGTACCCCTCGGGTCCACTGCATCGGACCCGAGGGGTACACTTTTTATGGGCAATGTGTCAGCTTCCGATGTCTTGTCCCAGGCAGGGCTGCTTTTTCTTCATGCGCAACGGCTTGCTTGGTCAGCGTCATCCGTTGCCGGTCCGTCGGCAGGGGATTAGGCATGATTTTGCCTGCTCCAGACGCCAAACAAAGCGGCAGTGCCTATAAAAAGAGCTGTTTTGTTGAAAATCATCTGTCGAAATGGCGTGTCAATGAGAAAATATATGCTATATTTGCATTCAATCAATGAAAAAGCTAACGATGAACAGATTAAAAGCTTGGTGGATATTCTCTTTAGTCTTGGCGCTCTCTGCTTGCGAAGAGAAAAAGACCGCCCCTCAGCCAGTACTGCCCGATATCCGTCCGTTAGACGAGATACCAGGCATTTTCGAGTCTCATGGATTCGTCGGCGCAGGGACGAGCATGAATATGCTGGAGTTTGTGGCAGACGGCAATGACACGCTTTACATCAGGGTGAATAGCCAGGCTGTAATGGGCGGCGTCAAGGTGGGCGACGAGCTTAATGTCATCTACAATGTCACGCCAGAGGAGAATGTAGCTTCAGTGGCAGTCAATCTTACAGCCTTGCAGCACGTCTGGACACAGCGCGGTGCAGACGGCAAAGAACAAAGCCTTGAACTGGATTCAGCAGGCCGAGCCTCTACATACAGTATGACAATCGATTATGACCGCTGGCGAGTGGAGAGCGGACTGCTGTTGCTGTCTTCCCCCAAGAAGGTCGGTGATGAAGGACCCGTTCCGGTTGATACCTTCGAAATTGTTTATCTGACGTCAGACAGCCTCGTGCTGATGAGCGGACCTTTCGTGTCCGAGTTCGAACGTTATAACTGACAGGCTCATTGTCAATCCTATACAAGCGCGTCGGGCGTTCAAACAGGGGCGGCCCTATACAGTGGATTGGATGTCGATAGGGTTTGAAGGGAG
>JAUMXY010000036.1:19628-28007 GCA_030528885.1 Bacteroidales bacterium
CCCTGTTTTAAAAGCGCCCGGCCGATGTCAACACACACCCCGGGGGGGGGGGGGCCCATTGGGGGCCCCCCCGACGCGCTTGTATAGGATGACTTTCTGTTAGAAAGGCAGGTCGCTGGAATCGTCAGCTGCATTCTCAAAGCTAACCTGTGCCGGTGCGGCAGGCTGTGCAGGTGGGAATGGGGCAGCAGGCTGCGCTGCAGGCGCTGCGCTTGCAGGTGCAGCGGGTGCGGCAGGCACAACGTTCCAAGCGCGTATGTCGTTAAACCACCGTCCGTTATATTCTCTTGCGTTGATGTCGAAGGAGATAGTCAGTTCCTGTCCCATCTGGATATTGAAACGATTGAGGTTCTCTTCGCCAAACACGTTGAACACCATTCTTTTGGGATATTGACCCATAGATTCTTCAATGACAAACTCCTGTGTCTTCCATGGGTTGCCTGTTCTGTTCGATACTCCGCCGCGTGGTTCGAGTACCTGAATGATTCTTCCTGTAAATTCCATATTTTACTGATTATTTATTGTCGATTGTCAAAATTCAGATACAAAAGTACGCCTTTTTTTTGTATTCTCAAAACTTATCCATAACTTTGTGTTCAAATAAATATATTTAGAAAATGAGATTCAGTGTATCAAGTTCCAGTCTCAGCAACCGCTTGCAGACAATCAGTAGAGTACAGAGCTCAAAGAACGCATTGCCCATTCTGGATTGCATCCTTTTTGAGCTTGAAGGAGGAGTGTTGAAAATGACCGCTTCTGATAGCGAAACGACCATGACAACCACTGTGGAGGTGACAGATTCAGAGGGGGGAGGTAAGTTCGCCATTGGCGCAAAGCAGCTCATCAGTTCGATAAAAGAGATATCAGAACAGCCTATCGTGTTCACCATTGACCAGAATACATTTGCTGTTGAAATCAACTACCAGAACGGAAAGTACAATCTCATTGGCCAGAACGGCTACGAATATCCCGTGCCATCTGCAATGAACGGCTTTTCACGCAGTGTGTCCATCGACTCGCAAGTGATGTTCAATGGCATCAACCGATGCCTCTTTGCGGCAGCAGACGATGAACTGCGCCCACAGATGAACGGTATCTATTTCGATATGACAACAGAAAACATCACCTTCGTGGCAAGCGATGGCCATAAGCTCGTGCGCAACCGAATGTTTTCTGCTCGTGCAGACGAGGCGTCAGCTTTCATCCTGCCAAAGAAACCGGCCTTGCTGCTGAAGACAGTGCTCCCAAAGGCTGAAGGCGATGCCATCGTGCGCTTCGATGACCGCAATGCAGAAATCCAGCTGACCGACTATGTTATCAGCTGCCGCCTCATCGAGGGGCGCTACCCCAACTACAACTCAGTCATTCCGACCGATAACCCATTCCGTGTGACAGCCGACCGCCTGGCGTTCATCAGCGCATTGCGCCGCGTCAGCGTGTTCGCCAGCCAAAGCAGCGCGCTCATCAAGATTCATGTAGATCAGGGCACGCTCACAGTGTCTGCTCAGGACTTGGACTTCTCTACTTCGGCAGAAGAGCACATCATGTGCGACTACGAGGGCATGGCAATGAGCATCGGCTTCAATGGACCCTTCCTGCTCGACGTGCTGAACAGCATCGCAAGCAACGACATCGTCCTTGAGCTTGCCGACCCGAGCCGCGCCGGAGTCATCACCCCCGCAGAACAGGAAGAGAATGAAGACCTTATTATGCTGTTGATGCCAATGATGCTGAAAGACTGACAATGAAACTGAACATACAGAATCCAATCATATTTTTCGACTTGGAGACTACAGGCATTGATGTAGCAAAGGACCGCATTGTGGAACTTTGCTACATCAAAGTTTTTCCTAACGGCAACGAAGAGTCGAAGTCCATGCGTATCAACCCAGGCATGCCCATCCCCAAACACGCATCCGATGTGCATGGCATCTATGACGAAGACGTGCAGGACTGCCCCACCTTCAAGGACGTAGCAGCCGAATTGTTCTCCGCTTTCAAAGGGTGCGACTTGGCGGGCTTCAACTCCAACAAGTTCGACATACCTCTCCTGTGCGAAGAGTTTCTGCGCCAAGGGATGGACCTCGATGTGATGCGCCACAAGTGCATCGACGTGCAGAACATCTACCATAAGCTGGAACGCCGCACGCTGGTGGCTGCCTACAAGCACTACTGCGGCAAGGACCTCGAAAATGCCCATTCTGCCCTTGCCGATGCGCGCGCCACGCTCGAAGTGCTGGAAGCCCAGCTCGACCGCTATCCTGAAGACCTGAAGAACGACATCGGTTTCCTTGCCGAGTTCAGCCGCATGAACAACAACGTGGATTTTGCGGGAAGAATCGTAAGAAATGACGATGGAATCGAGGTTTTCAACTTCGGCAAGCATAAAGGAAGACCCGTGGCAGATGTTCTGCTTCGCCTGGATCCCAGCTATTATTCGTGGATGATGCAGGGCGACTTCCCGCAGAACACCAAGCAGGTGCTAACGAAAATATATTTAGCTTCAAAAACAAAAAGATAGAGCGTATGCTACAAGGAAAGAAAATTGTTCTCGGCATTACAGGCAGCATCGCCGCCTACAAGTCCTGCCTTATCATCCGACAGCTCATCAAGAAGGGGGCTGAAGTGCAGGTAGTCATCACTCCGGCAGGCAAGGAGTTCATCACGCCCATCACGCTGTCCGCCCTGACCAGCAAGCCCGTCATCAGCGAATTCTTCTCTCAGCGCGATGGCACATGGCATTCCCATGTGGATTTGGGACTGTGGGCTGATGCCATGCTCATCGCTCCGGCCACAGCGGCCACCATCGGAAAGATGGCCAACGGCATCGCCGACAACATGCTCATCACCACCTATCTGTCCATGAAAGCGCCCGTGTTCGTCGCGCCAGCCATGGACTTGGACATGTATGCGCATCCTTCCACCCAGCAGAACTTGAAGACCTTGCAGGCATACGGCAACCACATCATCGAGCCGGGCACAGGATTCCTCGCCTCCAAACTGGAGGGCAAGGGCCGTATGGAAGAGCCTGAGAACATCGTGGCGTGCCTGGAACGTTTCTTCGATGTACAGGGCAGCATGAAGGGGAAGAAGGTGCTGATAACCGCCGGACCCACTTACGAGAAGATAGACCCCGTTCGTTTCATCGGCAACTATTCCTCAGGCAAGATGGGATTTGCCCTTGCCGAGGAGTGCGCAAGGCGCGGAGCGCAAGTGGAGCTTGTCTGCGGACCTGTCTCCGCCTCCATGCAGACCGTCAGCCCGCTGATTCATCGTGTCAATGTGGAGAGCGCCAAAGAGATGCATCAAGCCTGTCTGGAGCTATATCCTGCGATGGATACGGCCATTCTCTGTGCGGCGGTAGCCGATTTCGCCCCGGAAAGCATTGCCGACCAGAAAATCAAGCGGACAGGCTACGATATGACCATCCGTTTGGTGCCTAATCCTGATATTGCAGCGGCGCTGGGCAAGATGAAGAAGGACAGCCAGACTTTAGTCGGGTTTGCTCTTGAAACGCACGATGAGGCAGCGCATGCGCAGGAGAAACTTGCACGGAAAAACTTCGATTTCATCGTGCTGAACAGCCTGAATGACGAGGGAGCGGGCTTCCAGACAGATACCAACAAGATTTCTATCATCTCGACGGAAGGAAAAGAAGATTTTCCCCTGAAACCCAAGGCGGAGGTGGCAAAAGACATCGTGGACAGGCTGACGCAGCTTGTGATGCGCTGATTCGGAATCCCTCTGCTGCTTCTCGCTGCTTTCCCCTCGGTATTTTCGCCCATGTTACATAAAAATGCTATAAATGTTACATAAACGAAAATTTTTGTTTCGATTTTTTAAGGATTTATTCTTTTTTTTCTCTACATTTGCAACAGGATTCTTCCCTTGTGTGCAGTTGAGTGAGGCGAGAGGACAAGCAACGAGGGCGTTGACAGATGAGAAAAGCCGCAGACGAGCGCGTCGGTTGTTAAGGGCGGCAGGAGAACGAGAACAGCGATGATGGGGAAACGAGAACGGAGATGGTGAAGGTGCGAGAACGGAGATGATAAGAGAACGAGAACAAAGATGATGAGGAAAGTGAAAGAAAGCGATGGAATGTGTGAGGCGGCACGTGCTGCTGAAGCCAGATGCTCTTTCTGGGGGTTCCGAGATGCTTCTCTATACGCGTGATACATTATTAATATTATATATCTATCAATTCTATTATTTTTTTATCTTTTATTATTAACTAAATCAATTGTTATCATGAAGAAATTATTACTTTCATGCATGATGCTCCTCTCTCTTGGAGCCGTGAATGCACAAGCGCCTGCCGAATGGACAGAAGGTATGGACGTGACTGCAGAAATCATGCCGGGCGACACTGACGGTTCGTTCTCTGGTACATGGAAAGCCAATGATTACGATGGCGGTGATGCTACTTCAATGGGTGACTACTGGAAGGGCAGCCAGCCAAACGAGTATCTTGATGTAGGTTGCTACGCATTCTACAATGCTGATCCATTTGACTTCTATCAGGTAGTTAAGTTCCCTGCTGGTGCTTACACTATCAAGCTTCAGGCAAATTATCGCGAAGGTACATTCGCTGATACATTCGCTAACTTCAACAAAGGTACGTTGAAGAAGAACGCATTCCTCTATGCTTCAGTTCTTGCTGGTGAGGCAGCTGATTCAGAGGTGATCCGTGACTTCAACACAGTCATCGCTTCTCTTGCTGAAACAACTGCGCCAGCTGCTTTGTACACAGGAAGCCTTGGTTGGTCAGACGACGCTTCTGCAAAGGTAAAGGATGCTGAGGGCAATGAAATCACTGTTTATGCTCCAAGCTGTAACAAGGGTGGTCGTGCATTTTTCGATGCAGGCTATTATTCTAACTCTCTTAACATTGTCCTCGTTGAGGATGCATGGGTGCGTGTTGGTATCCGCAAGAATGTTAAGGTTGTAGAAGATAACCTCTCATTCCGTGTATGGAACATCATCTATAATGGTCCAGCAGACGAAGAGGCTCAGCTTGACGCTGCAAAGGCAGACTGCAATGCTGCTAATGCAAAGATTGAAGAGCTCCGCGATAAGGTTTCAGCTGCAGGTTTTGAAGGTTTTGCTGGCATCATCGATGACGTTGCAATGAACTTCAATGATGCTATTGCTGAAGCTAAGACAGCTCAAGAGCTTGACGCTGTTCTTGTAAGCATCAATGCTGCATACGAAAACTACAACAAGAGTATCGTATTCGTTAACAGCCTGTCTGAACTCGTTGACATGACAGCAGACATGATTGCTTCTACAGACTTCCCAGGCAAGGCTGCTATCCAGACTGCTTATGACGAAGTTTCTGCTGCTGCAAAGACTGACGACCCTGCTGATCTTGGTGATGACGCAGGTGCTTACTTCGACCAGCTTTATGTAAAACTCGCTGCTGCTCGTGCTGACTACCTCAACACTCAGGAGGCTGACGAGACTGGCGCAAAGGACTTCTCTTCACTTATCAAGTATCCTTGGTTCGTAAATCCAGAGTACACTCCTCAGTTGCAGGAAGAAGGTGCACAATACTTCGGTAAGAATGTAGGTGGCAAGTATGTCTTAAATGAGGAGACATGGACTCTTGAAGGTCCAAACGATTATACTACCAGAGTCTCAAATGGTTGTACACCTATCGCGTCAGAAGTGGAACTCGCTTCAGACTCAGAGGTGCTCAACCAGTGGTATAAGAGATTCAAGACATTCGGAGACGGATGGTCTGCAAACGGTTATCACTTGTATTATCTGGGAGGTCTTATCGGTGTTTCTACAGGCTGGAACTCTGGTTACGAAGATTGGGAAGGTGTTTGCCAGCAGCTGGTTGGTCTTCCAAACGGTTATTATAGCCTGAAGGGTCTTGTGCGCGGTAACGGAACAGGCGCGGGTAAAGTATGGAATGACGATAATCTTCCTCCTTACCACAACATCTTCGCTCAGAACTCTGAGGAAGTAGTTGTACGTTCAGTTGTAGGTCACACAGACGGATACTACTGCCAGCAGATTTTGGGTTCAAATAACGGTTGGTACGAGTGGGATCCACAGATTTGGCAGGAGCACAAGACTGGTACAATCCAAGTTTCTGACGGTAAACTCCTCATCGGTGGTCAGAGTAGCATGATTGGTGCATTCACAGGTTTCCGCCTCATGTTCTACGGTACTAACCCTCCATTCGACGCAATGATTCAGGAAGAAATCGACAAGGTGAACAAGGATGCTGAAGCGCTGAAGTTCGCTGGCGATAAGAAGGCTGTTGCTGATATGATGGCTGCTATCAAGCTTCCTCTCGTTGACGCTGCTGCTTACGATGCTGCACTTGCTGTTCTTGTTGACGTTCGCGACTACATTGGCAATGTAAACAAGGCAATGAACGGCTACAAAGCTGAAGACACTTACACAGACCTCAGCAACACATACGTTGATGACGAGGATGCTTCTGAAATCATCGCAACTGCTCTTACTTATGTAATCGGCATTGGTGAGAAGGAAAGCGACACTTACGTACTTGTTGACCCAGCTAACGCTGCTGCTAACAAGCTGTCTGAGTACCTTGCTCTCTACACTAAGGCTAAGGCATTCGGCGATGCAAACGTTAACGCTGTCCTCGCTGAGCAGGTTGCAGAACTGAAGGCTGCTTACAAGGAGGCTGACGCTATCCAGAAGTATATGGACAGACTCGCTCTTCCTTACAACGTAGCTCTCTTCGCTTCACTTGGTGCTGCTGATGCTACAGAGGCTGCTCCTCTTAACCTTACTTCTCTCCTCGTTAACCCAACATTCGAAAACGAAAACGGTGAGAACGATCCAACAACAGGTTGGTCAGGTGAGACTCCAACAGTTAACGAATATGGTCGTGGTAATGCTGAGCTTTGGAACAAGGCTGCATTCACTCTCTCTCAGAAGCTCGCTGGTCTCCCAGCTGGTAAGTATGAACTCCGTGTGAAGGCTATCTACCGTGACGGTGGTTCTGTAACTCCTGAACTCGTTGAGGCTTACAAGACTGCTGGTAGTGAAGAGGCTTGGGCTAACCATAATGCAGAACTCTTCATGAAGTCAAGCGACGACAACGATGCATTCTCTTACATCAAGGCTGTTGAGTCTATTGGCGGTGCTGAGAACTCATTCACAGAAGTGGTTACTGCATACGATACTGAAGACCTCGGTGACGGTACAGTAAACAAGTTCCCAACAAAGATTCAGACTCTTGCTCCAGAAGGCAGCGGAACTGAGCCTACTGCTGAATATTCATACTTGGCTGAAGGTGCATATCCATTCGATACTAAACTTACAATTGGTGAAGAAGTGCTCTACTACCCATCATCTATGTATGGTTTCTATCAGTGGTGTGTAAAGAATCCTGATGCAGTTGCTAACAAGGTTCAGATTGAAATCGCTAAGGGTGAAACTCTCGAAGTTGGTATCCGCAAGACTAATGCTATCGGTTCTGACTGGGTAATCTTCGACGACTTCGAACTCTACTACCTCTCTGGCGACAAGTTCCAGGAGACAGTAACTGACATCGACGAGGTTGCTTCTGAGGCAGACGCTGACGCTCCAATCTACAACGTAGCAGGTCAGATTGTTGACAAGTCTTACAAGGGCATCGTTATTCAGAACGGTGTGAAGAGCATTAACAAGTAATCTTCAATAACCCCTATATGATGAGAGGGTGTGCCAGTTGGCGCACCCTCTTTTTTGTCCTTTCCCGTTTCCTGTTAAGGAGATAGAGAGGATAGAAGGAGATAAATGGAGTTCGATGCTCGCTTGACAAACACCGCAAACCACCCCAGTACCTCTTAAGAGGTACTCGAGTACCGCCTAGGAGGTATTGTAGTACCTCTTCGGAGGTACTGGATATGCGGCGGGCTAGCAACTGTATTTGTGCCTTAGGGAAGTAACTGGTTGTTTTTCAAATCTCTCACGGATTTCACAGATTTCACGGATGAGAGCCTTGCGCGGCTCTTGAGAAAGTAAATGCTGTGGGTGGTTTGGGAAAGTAAATTACAAGTAAATTTAGAGTAAATTCCTTTCCGTTGAACCAATAAGATTTCCTCTGTGATTTCCTTTATATTTCCTTTCTGTGAAAGTAAATGTTGCGGGTGGTTTTGGAAAGTAAATTGCAAGTAAATTTGGAGTAAATTTTTATTCTCTCACAGATACCACGGATTTCACGGATTTGAGCCTTGCGCGGCTCTTGTGAAAGTAAATGCTGTGGGTGGTTTGGGAAAGGAAATTGCAAGTAAATTTGGAGTAAATTCCTTTCCGTTGAACAAAAAAGATTTCCTCTTTGATTTCCTTTATATTTCCTTTCTGTGAAAGTAAATGATGCGGTGGTTTAGAAAGGAAATTGCAAGTAAATTT
>JAUMXY010000037.1:0-24218 GCA_030528885.1 Bacteroidales bacterium
GAACATCATTATGGACAAAGGAGGCATATTAATGTGGACAAGGGCAGAATATTATTGCGGTGACGGGCACAAGGTATATCGCTGTAAAAACGGGGCAATAAATATCCGATCAACACCCTATCACCTTCCTCACATATGGAATTTTAGAAATACCCCAACAAATAGCAACACTAATCAAAAAAGTTAGGATTGTGCACACCACGATTTGTACAATCCCATTCATATTCATCATCCACTCCATTTCCCACAAGAAATTCCTCATCACCAATATATGAACAAGATATATACCAAAACACAAATTAGACAGAACACCAACCCACACAGGCAGTTGAGTTGCCGCTTTCATCATCCTCTTTACCAAACTCCACCAAGCCACACACTGCAAAGCGACAGTTATACTCAAATACCAGCATACCCTATAGAAATCCACCTCTATTTGAAAAACAAACAAAACCAAAGGAAGCACGATAGAGAAAAGCAGCAGAACAATTCCCCACATAACCTTTCCTATATTCGTCCACAACCAACCTTTTCCTTTATAATTCTGCAAATAGAACCCTAACACATAATAGCCAACATATCCATGAAAGTAATACAGTAGACTCGTATCACCTTCATTTATAGGCATCCATATTTCCACTAAGGGAACACACATAGTCAACAACCACAACAGCAGATAAAACTCCACTTCCTTCACACTTGCTCCACACAGCCATCTTGACAGAATCGGAGTAAGCAGATAAATCCCTGCCAAACAATACATAAACCACAAAACACCTAGTTCCGTGTTACGGATTCCCAACTGTTCCAATCCCCATCCCACCAGACTCCAAAATACCAATGGAATCAGAATCTTCGAGAATCGCTTCTGTAGAAACAGCTTGGTATCAAAAGGTTTGCTCATTTCCTTCTTCAGCAGCAAAGCCCCGCTTACCATAAAAAACAGCCCAATCCCTGGTGCTGTCAGATAACTAACCCCACACAATACAACACCAGCAGTTCCCAAATCAGGCATCGGAGAGTGCATCAGCACTATCATCATACATGCCAAGATCCGTATAATATCTAAAGAAAAATCACGTGTCATCCCTGATAACTTTTAACAACCTATCAATTGATATAAATTCTCTATTTCTTCCACATTCCCTTTTTTCTCCTGCTTCAAATAAGCCTCAATCTCTTCATACAGGTGTTTATCAGTCAACTTACAATAAGTCAACAGTTGCTTGAAATGCACATCCTGTAACTCCTTGATACTTTTCATTTGGTCTTCCACTAACAAGTCCAATCAAAGAGAAGACGCTATCTAAAGTAGTCTTAATGACTTATACTATAAATGGGGGTCACACAAGTCGCATCTTTTTCAACAAAATTGTTTTATATTCCTCTATCCAAAAATTGAGGATATAAATAATAGTTAACAGGGGGGGGGAGAATAAAAATAAGTATCTCTTCTTAAATGGAATTTTTCTAAAGTCCTTCTGTTCGGAACTTAAGAACAAAGAATGCAAAACATTAAATTTGAATCTTATTGGATAATGATGCCAAAGAATCGCTTGGGGAATGATTTCGTATTTAACAATCTTATGATAAATATCCAACTTCACACATGGTCTTTCCTTAACAATGTTATTCATCTCACGTTCAATCAAGAGCAAATCATTTGCATACTTATAATTATAGTTACAAGACCGCATGATGGAATTTTGATTGACAAAATAATGATAAGTAATCTTTTCCACAAGATTCACTTTCCTCACATAAGACAAAAGAAGGAAATTCCACATCAAATCTTCACTTATTATTCCCTCCTTGAAGAACAGTCCATTATCTAATAGAAAAGATTTTCGAATCAAACGATTAACAGAATTCCATGGAATCTCTTTCCTGATGTATTTTTCTATGATATCAGATTGCAAATAGGCACCATTCCCGAAATTTGGGAAAACATTTTGCGGAGGTACGTTATCAAACATAGCCATCGTATAATCCGTATCATTCTCTATATTATCAACTAATACAGACAAACAATCTTTAGATATAGTATCATCGCTATCTAAAAAATACACATATCGCCCAGTGGCTGCTTGAATTCCTGTATTTCGAGCAACAGAAAGTCCCATATTCTTTTGATGATGTATTATCTTCCACGCTATCAGTTCGTTATCTTTAATAAAACGTTGTACAAGGGAAATACTTGCATCGGTCCCACAATCGTCTACAAGTATCACTTCAACATCAGTATAAGTCTGACATCGGACGGATTCCATACAACGAATAATATATTTTTCCACGTTATACACAGGAATTATAATCGACACATTCACCATATCTCAAATCCAACAAATTAAGCTTTTTTATTCCCCTCTCTAAATTCTGCCAAATCACAATCCTTTAACCATGTTTCATAAAAATTTTGATTCTTATGATAAGAATTATCTAATAGAACAAACTCCTTTCCTATTAAAAGTGATAATATAGCAGAATGCAATCTGGTCAGATATAAAGTTTTAAAAGAAGACAGAAACGCTACACCTTGTTTTGACACAATAGGATAGGCAACATGAATCATTTGCCAAACAGTCAATTTCCTCATAAGCGAAGCCATCATAAACATCTTACGTAGTAATAAAGCATCAGTAAAGCCAACCATGTATAAGTTCAACCGCAAACACCACAAATCATTTTTTACAGTTGGCCAATCTGATATTATCAAAGGGATATTTGATTCAACCAGCAACTCACATTGTTCTGCCATATTTTGTTCTTTATCTATTCTTTTCAAATATAATGCTTGATCAGCGGAACGTACACAATGTTTTTTCAAAGAACATACAGGAATAAAAAAAGCCATATCTGGAACGAGCAATATTTCGTTTTTGAAATTATTCTTAAGAAACTCAAAAGAATAATTGTCACGAGCACAAATTGTTAAATTCGTACATTTTGCAAGCAATGCGGAATCTTTTCTAACTAAAGAAGTTTCATTATAGAAAACAGATTGGGGGAATATAACGATCTTATGATCTTTATACTTATCTAACACTTTCAAACGACACTCCTGTATGCCTCTCCACACATCGCCAAAGTCCCCTCCTCCCTGCAAAAGTATGGTACAATCACTAGGCAAATTAGGCAAAGGGGTTGAATCAATCAACATCTTTTTATAAATTATTTTTGCCCCAACCTGCTTAAGAAAAGAAAGCTCTCCTGTAGCAATATAAGTATCCCCGATGTTACCATGACAAGGCAATCCAAATAGAGCTACTCTCCCCCCAATCAAGGGTGATATTCGATGAAATATCAATTGCCGAAAAATATCAATTTTTGTTTTAGAATTCATAAGTTTATCACACCTCCCCCTTATTAAAGCTACACAACAAATCCTCCTTGATTCTTTATTGCTGTTTGCATCTGTAGTTTCTTTTCAGTAGTAATTTTCCCTATCGTGTAAGACTCATCATAACAAGGCATTACCTCCATTTGCTTTTTCCGCTTCGCCACATAGTCCTCATAACTTCCTACCACACGAGCAGGATTGCCTACTGCTACAGAATTTGAAGGAATACTTCGACTAACGATGCTTCCAGCACCAATAACAACACGATCACCTATTTCCACATTTGGAAGAATAATCGTTCCAGCACCCACAAACACGTCATTTCCAATCTTTACCCCCCCCAATGCCGTATAGCCAAGCGAACGTTTCGTGCTTGCATCATGGGCTAAAATATGCACCCGAGGAGCCAACGTTACCCTATCGCCTATCTCTATCAACCAACAATGGCTCCAATCAATAATACATTCGGATTGAATGTTGCAATCTCGTCCTATTTTTAATCCATTCGATATTGCAATCTCCACTAATGGTCTATCATCTATATACAATATCTTATGCCGAATAAAAGCTCTAATCTTCAAATACAAATTTGCAATCATAGTTATAAACATGACATTCCGATTTTTTCTTAATCTCGACAGAATCAATCGGATTGTATAAACATAAAGAATCATTAATTTGAGGAAAAAGGACCAATGTTGCTTTTCTAACAGTTTCGGAAACTGCAACGACACAATCATACCGCCCATAACATTCTCTCTCCTCTTTTCTACTACAAAAAGCAATATCCGTCCAATGATTATTACATAAATCGATATGCACCCATGCTATTTTCTTAGAATTCTTATTTGTTGAGCCACTTACGATACGAGTAGAATATCCTTCTATAAATGCAACTTCAGTATCATATACACCTCTCACAAACAAACGATAAAACCAAGAAGGAGAAAAACATTTATAAACAAATGTTTTCAGATAATCAGTAAATTTACCATGTCCATAAATATATCGATAAGATATATTCTGAGGATAAGAATCATCTACCGTTTCTTTATGTAGGGAATACAAGGTTACTTCAAATTTAGATTTGTCAAGATGCCTCAACAACGTCTGAAGAACTTTTTCAGCTCCTCCGCCATAAAGAGAATTAACAAAAAAGGCAACCTTTCTTTTCATCCAGCCAATAAATCTTCTATTGGTTTCATCAAACTCTCAATAGTAAAATCATTTCCTCTCTCTATGGCTTTCTGCCGATAGTGTTCAAGCAGGGACGCATCTGTAAGCAAACTTTTCAGACCTTGATAAAATGCTTCATCATCATTTGGGGTAATGATGCCACATTCTCCATTTTTCAGCAATTCCATCATGCCAGAACAATCTGTAGTTATTACGGGCACTCCTAATATGAGTGCTTCTGTGACAGCTGTACTATACCCCTCACTACGAGAGGAACAGACAAACAAATCGCCTTGTACGATATATTTATACGGATTGGAGTGGAAACCCAACAACTTTACAAAAGCATCAAGATGATTTTTCTGGATGTATTGCTTCAATTGTTCCTCCTGAGATCCCACCCCTAATATCCATAGTTCAAACTCCAACCCATCATCAGCTAATCTTTTAGCGATCTGTACTAAACGATCATATCCCTTTTGATGTTCCAAGCGACCAACTGTTACCATTAGCAGTTTATCAGGTTTTGCTATCTTTTCTAACGCCATATCATTTATAATTTGTGAATTGATTGGATTATATACCGTCCTCACATCTACCTTCACATTCTCAAATTCTTTCATAAAACCTTCAACAGCCGTATTAGATACACATATAATACGATTGTATTGGTTATATACATCGCTTTCTCTCTCCACATCACTATACAACGATTGTGTCCAATGGTCTTTACCCATATTACAATGTACCCATGCATATTTCTCTGCATTCTTATTCGTCGAATGGCTTAACAATTTTGTAGTAAATCCTTCCACAAAAGCTACTTCCACATCATTGCCTTGAGGTATAAACATCTGATACACCCATGATAACGGCAGCCATTTATACACCAAATGATGCTTAATCTTATAAATTAAGCGTTTGAAAAACAATCCTTGCTTGGGTTCGGTCAGTATGGCCTTATAGTGTACATATTCTTTAACAACATTTTCATATTTTCCTCCACCACTGATTGCACAAACCGTCACCTCAAATTGTTCCTTATCTATATGTTGAACCAAGGTGGTCAGCACCTTCTCTGCACCACCACCAGCCAATGACTCTATCAGAAATAAAACCTTGCGTCTCATTATTTTCTATGGGATATCACGTTTTTCACATATACCAACAACTGGGCATATTGAAGTGTATGATGAAAAAAAATATAATAAATTCCTAGAACGACAAATAAAGAGATAATGCTATTATATGCCATTTGCAACAACGGATATTCCCATGTAAAGAATTCACAAAAACAAAAAGATAACAACAAAGCTAATCCTCCAGCAAGCGAATAAAAGATATATTTACGAAAATATTGCCATAACGATTGGTGAAACACATACTTGTAACAGAGCCTCGGGAACTGCCAGAAACCTATCGACAGAATACTTATGGAAGTAGCAAACAGAACTCCCGCTAATCCCCAAAACTGTACAAATATATAAGATAAAACCAAATTGATGATTCCTTGCAACAAAGGTGTAAAGCGGTCTTTCACAAAGATACCCGCTTTGGTCTTGAAGGTCAAAGCAGTGCTTCGCATCACATCTATATAAAAATTGAAAAGGATGACACATAGTGTAGTGTAGCCCAAGAGATACTCCTCTCCTAACCACCAAGATATAAATGGAGTTATCGCATTATGCAGAATAATGACAGGAGTGGAAGCCAAAAGGAAGTTTACAAAAAACGTTGTCTTAAAAACTTCATAAACCTTTTCTGATGATTCTGAAGCAATCAAGTTTCCTACACTCTCCGAAAAACTATTCAAAGCCTGATCAACAACGCTACGAACTGTCATCGTAATCAAAGTATAATTAGAATACAAGCCTATACTGGCCACACCTACAAAAGCAGAGATAATAATATTATCTGTACTATGCATGAAAAAACCTCCAATCTTATTGATAAAGAGCGCTTTCATGTTAGTAACAATATTATTTTTTGTTTCTGTATCCAATATATATTTTTCCTTTGTCTTTATATAAGGAAACAGCTGATTTGTCTTCCATATAATACAAATATTTAATCCTACCCCAAATAAAGCCTCAACAATTAAATAAAGTATGTAATTTCTGGTGTAATAAAGAATAGCAAGTTTTGCAAGATTTAAGCCTACTTGATAAACAAGATTGATTGCCGTCAATTTGTAATTTTGCTGACTTGCATTGACAAGCGACCATTTATAGGCTGTGAAATAACCAACGACTGAATTAAAAAGAAATATGAAATAGACAATAGAAACATACTCCAAATTCTCGCCATCTTTGATAAAGATATCAATAAAAGGATATAGGCAAAGGGCAAAAAGAATGATTCCTAAAGCTATATATCGATATACCTTACGATAAAGCTGAAGAAGAGCCAAAATTTTTGGACGATTGTCTTCTGCAAGAGGCTTATAAAGGTTGTAAACCACACTGGTTGCGAAACCTCCTTCCAGCAAGGTCATAATACCGAGAATATTCTGTAAAAGACCATTCAAGCCAAGATATTCGACCCCCACATTATCTACAAAGACCTTGCGCGTAAAAAAACCCAGCAAGGTCATAATGAGGGTAATGCCCAGGCTTGAAGCTAAATTTTTTGCAGAATTAAGCGTTCTCATCTGTATATTGATTCAATTCTTTGGAGAGTTTCAGAGCCAACCCTTGTGCAAATGGCATGATAGAGAAGACATGTGAATAGTACCCAATACCATAAGTGTCTCCTTGACAATTATCCAATACGCCATTACGACGAGTGGAGCACATCAAAGCTTTTTCAACACGAAAAGCTGCCGCTAAAAACGTCTTTTCTGAAGAAATACGATAAGCTTGCAAAAAAAGTAATCCTGCTAAAACGGTACCAGAAGACTCCATTCTCTCGGCACGATTAAACATAAAGCAACTGAAGCCTCCGCTATTTAGTTGAAAGGGCAATAGAGCATTTGCCAATCGCAAGATTCGGGCAGCATTCCCTCCCATGTCATCTGTTTCAATCAAACCTAAAATATACCAACCTATTCCACGTCCCCAATCATGTACACCTAATGGAATATTCTTTTCTATATCGTAAGCATGAGCAGGGAATACGCCTTGCAACAACGCTTGGTCATACTCTTCTAATTGCCTATTAGCCAAATCATCCCAACCACAGGAATGCAAGAAAGGGAGTACCATACCCAATGTATCAACAAAACGTATATGCTTTACCCAAGGACGATAATAAATAGTGCCTGATTCTCTGAACTTTTGACAACTATCCAAAACGATCCTTTCCTTTTCTTCGTCTAACAAACCATGCTTTTTAAGAGCATAAGCCAACAAAAAGTCCTCTGGAAGCACATTTGATTGCACACACAAATATTGATGAGATTTTGTATATCTTTCAGCATCCTTCTTCTCTAATCCCAACAACAATCCTGCTATTTGCCATGTCTGAATGGTTGCATTCCTGTATTTCCCTTTAAGAATGTCTAATAATATTAGACGATTCTGAGCTGTCATTTTTACAGTAGGAGTATGATTCAGCCATTTTTCAGCCTTCTTTTCAATCGCTTTTTGCCACTTAAGCCTATCTTCCCATCTACCTATATGTATACGACTCTGCCACTCCTTCAAAAGGATAAATGCATCCACAGACAGAAACACTAATACAACAGAAACAATGAAAACTAAAAAGAACATCATCTATTTTATTTTTCTATTGCAAATTCTTCCCATGTACCCTTTCGTATAACCTCAAAGCTCTTTTCAATACAAAGTTACTATCAAGTATAAAGGAAATGGGTTTTTCAATGTGTCCCAATATGCCAAAAGACAATTATTGTTAGGAATCGTAAACGATTTGTCTCAGGGAAAGAAAATTGAAAGGAAATTAAAAAGGAAATCCTATTGATTTACAAAAAATTTACTCTAAAATTTACTCCCAATTTACTTTCTGATTATTCACCCATCAAGAGCCACGCAGGCTCAAATCTGTGACATCAGCGCCATCTGGGAGAGAATAAAAACACAACTTATTATTTTGGCTCACGGATTGCACGGATCACACAGATTTTTATGTTGCCGACTGCAACTTGTCACTCCATCAAGAGCCGCCCAAAGCTCAAATCCGTGAAATCTGTGAGAGAATAAAGATTTACTCTAAATTTACTCCCTATTTACTTTCTAATTTTTACCTTCCAGAGCCGCGCAAGGCTCAAATCCGTGGCATCCGTGCTATCAGTGAGAGAATAAAATTTACTCCAAATTTACTTTCTATTTACTTTCTAAACCACTTACACAATTTACTTTATTTTATACCATACTGTTTCATCACCTAACCTATTTTCTCTGCCACCAACAAGATTTCTTTGGCACGATGGTCTGTCGCTGTTAGCGGAACCGACCATTTCCCTGTCTGAACATACTCGGCTAAATGAACTTTGAAATTTCTTTTTTCAAATGCGTCTATTAACTCTTTTCTTGTGAAACGATAATCTGCAATCACATATTCAGAAGACAAATAATTGTCATGGTGGAATTGTTCTTTCCTATACACCAGACGAGACTTCTTATCTAACAAGAAATAATTAGGATTGAAGATGTTTCCTGTACTACGCATAATCTCTGAAGCTGGTAAAGAAACCAGTTCTTCGGTATGCTCCTGCACATTATTACATGTCCGAGTAGCAAGATATTCTGTCAGTTCCATATTCATTACGGATACTACGCAGCGGCCATGCTTCTTTAATTTCTTATGAATGGAATCAATGATACTTACATTTTGTTCCAATGTCCGAAAAGAACCTATTACATCGTATAAACACATTATCACATCAAAACTCCCCTCTATAGACAGATTTCTTGCATCGCGCTTCAAAAAAGAGACCGCACATCCTTCTGCATTTTTTCTTGCCACATTCAACAAACGTTCTGAGAAATCGACTCCAAAAACATCATACTTCTTTCGTTTTGCCAAAGCAATGGAATGTCTGCCTTGTCCACACCCTAAATCCAGCACCTTTTGCCCACCTGAAAGATTTGTATGCTCAATCACAAAATCTATCTCTTCTTCGGTATATCTAGTCCAAGGTTGATTTTGCATATCCATCCTAGAATAAGCGTCTTCTAACTGCTCAGATGAAAAATCCAACATTTCATTCCATTGATCTTCATTGAATACTCTCTCCTGCTCCTGAAAAGTGAAAGCCAGCCACTCATGACCATCTTCTATTTTTCCCAACCTTCCAACATACAGTTCATCCAAACCTCGCTGGTGATTCAATTTCTGAAAATTAGGATAAAAATTAGTATAGATTTGTGATTTTTCTTTATCTATAATAATTCTTTCCTTATTAGCAAAATCAATTTCTTCACACAATGACCGTATCTCCTCTATATGTTGACCAACAACAGAAGGAATCACTTGTCTCCATGTCACAGATTCCAAAGTCTTGATGGTTATAGCATTCGTGGTTGCTAACCCCCAAGCAAAATAATCAGACATACCCCAAGCTGAACGCAAAAGTTTTTTGGCAATGCCTCGATTACGATAGAAACTCCGAACAACTAATTGCGTCACCCAAATACATTTCTTACCATCCTCTAATGTCTTATTTAAAAAGAAAGCATGCCCTATCAACTTATCGCCATCGTAGCATAGAGAGACATACATGTCTTTTTGTTTACGTAGCGACATATATTTCTCCGGACTTAATTTAATTCTTTTCCCTTTTCGCTTAGGTTCATCTAGACCACTCCAAGTTCCATAATCCGCAGAATATAGGTCAGAGCAATCTTGGGCTTGCTTATCAGAGAGCGATGAACAGCCTATCGTATAATATTGTGGGTTAAAATTTCTTTCCATTCTTTTTTAACGCTGAAGTTCGTAAATCGTACAGATACAATGTGAATATATATGAAATGGTAAAAGGACTTTAAGAACTTTTTATTTACTCTTTCTTTATCCAGCAATTTATAAGGATATTTATTTCCTTAATAACTCTCCGCTATTACCACTAAGGTGAAAGCTTATTTCCCTAAAAGATGGCACGAATCACACAGATTTTTATGTTGCCGACTGCAACTGGGCACCCACCAAGAGCCACGCAAGGCTCAAATCCGCTTAATCTGTTTAATCATCGCGAAGCGGTATGTTAAAAGACGAGTTCTTACGGAACGATGGAACGGATTGAACGGATGTGAAATTGATTTTTCTCGCAGATTGCTTTTTTATTCCTGCAAAAGGTTCTCTACTGGCACCATGAGGGCTTCGATGTCGAAATCCCAGCCTCGCGCCTCGCCTTTTTGCTTGTATTCGGCAAGGAGTTTGGGGTCGTCAAGCAGTTTCTTGATGCCTGCATAAAGGGCTTCCTCTGTATTGGCTGTGATAAGAGCTGATTCACCATTCTTCAGCAGTTCCTTGAGTTCTGGTGTTTCTGTCGCAACAACCGGAAGTCCAAGAATGAGTGCTTTGATGACAGCAGAACTGTGAGATGAGCAGACAAAGAGGTTGCCTTGCACCAGATAGCGGTAAGGGTTGGGATGAGCACCAAAGAGTTTCACCCTGTCTTGCAGCGCGTTCTCTTTCACATAGTGGTCAAGGATACCCCGTTCTGAGCCATCACCAAATATCCAAAGTCCTGTGTCATAACCTTCTTTGATGAGGCGATTGACGATGCGCAGCAAACGGGCATACTCATTATGTGCCTCCAGACGGCCATGAGCCACCAGGCGAACGCCCACCTTATGCTCTTCCTCGCTGCTAGCATTCAGAGACTTGAGACGTACAGACAAGGAGTCGACTGGATCATAAATGGTTTCTACAGGCTTTACCACCTCGGGGAAGCGCTTTCTGAAAGCATTGCAGATGAGATCTGCAAAACCAATAATCTTGTCATACTGGTTATAGACTTTTGTTTCTTCTTTCTCGCTAGAGAAAACTTCCTTGGTCCAATGGTTGCTGTACAAATCGGTATGCACCCAGGCATATTTCTTTGCCTTGCTGTTGGATGAGTTGCTCAGGAGTTTGGTGGCAAAGCCTTCTGTATAGGCTATCTCCACATCGTTTCCTTGTGGAACGAACATCTTGTAAACCATGGACATCGGGAGGCGCTTGTACACAAGACTGTATTTGGTTCCTCGTGCTCCATCTTTGAGGATGGCTTTATAATTAACGTTTTCACTGATGGTGGACTCATATTTTCCACCTCCTGTGATAGCGCATACAGTCACATCGAACTTGGTCTTGTCAATGTACTGCACTAATGTAGCAAGTGCCTTTGCAGCCTTGCCGCCATGGAGAGATTCTATGAGGAAAAGAACCTTACGTTTAGAATCACACTTGTTCATTTTATTATTGTTTTTATAGTTTCTAATTAGAATATTGTTAAGGAGAAAGGTTTGTTATTTTCTGTGAGAGTAAACCACAAGTTCTATTTTTTCTCACGGATGGCACGGATTACACTGATTTACGTTGCTGACTGCAACTGGTTTCCTCACCAAGAGCCGCGCAAGGCTCAAATCCGTGGTATCAGTGGTATCTGTGAGAAGCAACAAGATGTACTTGCGATTTACTTTCTAAAATCAATCATCGTCCTTTGTATATCCGCCATAAGAAGAACCACCATAATAGCCGTAGCGAGAGCCGTAGCGATGGTTGCCATAGTAAGAGAAGGCATCCGTTGTTCCATTGAGGATGAGGGACATCTTCGGCAGCTTGTTCTCGTCGTAATATTTCTGGATATCAGGCAGAAGACTGCGGTCAAACACTTCTGCACGGATAACGAACAGCGTCGCATCGGCATTGCGTCCTACGATAGAAGCATCAGCTACAATCTCGATAGGAGGACAGTCGAGAATGATGTAAGCATACTCATCGCGCAGCTTCTCGAGCAGTTCTGCCAAGCGGTCGTCAAACAGAAGCTCTGTTGGGTTCGGCGGAACGGTTCCCACAGGAACGATGTCGAGATAGCGGTGTGTTGCATCACGTACCACGATGTCATCGAAGCTGTCTGTCACACCTGAAAGGTAGTCTGAGATACCAATCTTCGGTTTGTCAACCATAGCAGAGAGCGAAGCCTTGCGAAGGTCAAGGTCGATAGCCAGCACCTTCTGCTTCTTGATGGCAAACGAAGTAATCAGGTTGGTCACCACGAAAGTCTTTCCTGAGTTCGGGTCGAACGAGGTGAGCATGATGACCTTGCCGCGTCCGCCCTTGGCTGTCATGAACTCGATATTGGTACGTATCACACGGAAAGCCTCATTGATGACATTTCGCGAATGGTCTTTGACCAAGATGTGCAAGGTCTTGTCCTCTTTCGGCGGCGTGCGGAGAATGAGCGACTTCAGATTTCTTCCCAACTTCACCCATGGGGCAAAGAGTTTCTCCTTCCATGTACGATGATGACGATACATCGGAATTTCTCCAATGAAAGGAATCGTCACTTCGTTGAGGTCACGACGTCCGCGCACCTTGTTGTTGATGGTCTCGAGCAGGAAGATAATGACACCCGGTACAGCAAGACCCAGGATGACGCCTATCATCCAGACAGTCTTAGGTACAGGGAAGGTTGGAATGTTGGAGCCTGATGCCGACGTAATGACACGGGTATTGTAGGCAGTGAATGCTCGTGACAGCTCGTTTTCCTCACGCTTCTGAAGCAGGTAGAGGTAGAGGCTTTCCTTCACCTTCTGCTGACGCTCTACAGACAGCAAATATTTGGACTGCGAGGGAGAAGAGGCAATCTTGCTGTTGGCTTGTCCGCGGATGGCCTGCGCTGAACGCAACTCTACATTCAGAGAAGCGATGTGGTTATCGACAGAAGCGATAAGCGCATTGCGAAGCTCTTCCAGCTGTAGGTCTTTCTCTTGAATGAGCGGGTTCTGCAGCGAGCTGGCGCTCAACAGGTTGTTGCGTGACAGCAACAAGGTGTTGTACTCAGCAATCTGTCCGCTGATGTTAGGGCTATTGACACCCTGGTTAGCCGGAATCAGCGTATATTTATTCGCTTCATTGGTCAAATAGCTGCGCACGTAGCGCGCCATATAGAGCTGGTTGTTGATTTCTGTTGACTGTGCAGTCGCTGTAGAGGCCTGTCCCACATAGATGCTTGCCACATCGCTGCTGCTGGCAGGAATCAAGTTGTCTGACTTGAATTTAGAGATGTCATCTTCCACGTTGCCCAGGTCACGTTCGATGATGCTCAAACGCTCATCGATAAACTCTGATGTGGAGACAGACTTGCGGTTGCTATCTTCCACCCAGTTGGCATTGTAAGTGGAGATGATGGCAGAAATCACATCTTCAGCACGCTGCGGGTCTTCATCATTATAGGAAAGATTGATGATGGTGGACATCTCGCTGACAGCGCTTGCGCTCAAGTTGCTGATAGTCTTATTGACTGCTTCTGAGATGGATACACGCTCTACGCGAAGCGACAGCTCTGTTGGCTGATAATTAGGAGTCTTCTCTACTTGGATATTGCCGATGGGCGACTTGACTGTCTGCCCCAGCTTGCCACGGAGAGAACCAGGCACAGACACTCCGTTCTGCGAGAAGTTGCTCATCACAAAGGTGCCGTCTTTCTTTAGGTCGAAGTAGAATTCTGCCTCTTCCTGGTCGTTCAGCTCCAAAGGAAGAATCTGCACACCCAGCCGGGTGCCATAGATGATTTCCTCGTGGAAACGTCCTTGTGCATAGCAGCTCACTTCAAGGTGAAGGAACTGCACAGCAGCTTTCGCAATGTTGGGCGACTGAAGTGTAAACAGCTCATTGTTGACATCGACGCTGTTTTCCAAGAACTTCATGTCGGAAGTAGCTGATTGAGCCTCGTTCTTGATCAAGATAGAAGCAGAACGGGTGTAGATGGCTGGTGTCATGGCCAGATAGAAATAACATGCGGCCAACGCTATAAGCAGACAGATGACAAACCAATACCATTTGGAGGCAAACACCATGAGCATATCGAGGACTTTCAGATAAGCAGTGTTGTTTTTTGCCATCTGAGCCGTTCCTGTAGCCTGCTGATGTGTCTGCAAAGGAGCTTGATTATTGAGAGGTAACATATTTAGGATGTTAATTTTTTTAGTTGAAAGTCAAATCTTGAGATTGACGTAACCGACGTCTTGCTTCAAAGCTTATTAGAACCAGTTTGTCACGCCAACGAGGAAGGATGCAAGGGACATCCAGAAAGCTGGCTGCACGGTAGAATTGCCGTTAACAGTAGAATTGCGCTTCTCTTTCTTGTTCATCTCCACATAAATCACGTCGTTCTGCTGCAAGTAATAAACCGGAGAAGAATAGAGGTCTTCAGCAGAACAGAGATTCACTTCGTAAGCAGTCTTTTTGCCGTAGTTCTCGCGAATGACCTTCACGTTAGTGCGCTGACCTGTAATGTTGAGGTCGCCAGAAGCACCCAGTGCATCGAGCAAGGTGAACTTGTCACGGTCGATGAGCACGCGGCCTGTACCCACGTCGCCCAAGACAATCACATAAAGGTTTGAATAATCAACCGTCACAATCGGGTCGCGAATCAGCCCCTTCTCCATGATTTTCTCACGGATGGTCTCTTGGAGTTCCTGACGGTTGAGACCAGCCACATGTATCTTGCCCAACATAGGGAAACGGATGCAGCCTTCAGAGTCGATGGTGTAGCGTGAACCTTCATCACCGCTTCCCGAGCTAACACTGAGGGTGAACTGCTTTGCCAGCTCTTCCTTGTCTGAGCTGACCAAAATACGGATTTCATCATCTGCCCTGAACTTGATTTCGACGGGGTTCTGCACAATGATGGATTTGCCCATGTTAAAGTCTTGGAAATAAGCAATATCCTTAGGTGTTGAGCAGGAACTGAATACTGCCATCATGACTGCAACAAGCAAGCCGAAAGAAAAATAAGACTGTTTCATGATTTTATATATTTTAACTTTTATTAACCGTATATGAATCGTATTTTTTTCAATGCACCCTTTCTGTGTTTTTCGCAGCAAAGCATACCTTCACTTCACCTCAAACCGATATAAAAAACTATCAATTAGAGAGTTACAAATAACAATACTCTTAATTCTTCTTGCAAAACTCACGAAACGGATTCGTTTTTACAAAATTCAAGTTCAAATATACAAAAAAATATTAAAAAAACAAAATATCGGAGAAAAAACAAGGCTGGATAATGATACAGCGCTAGGGTTTCCCCTTCCCTAAAGGAAAGCACACTTATTTTCGTTTTTTCAACCGTACCCCTCGGGTCCGATGCGTCGGACCCGAGGGGTACGGCATATCGGACCCGAGGGGTACGCTATAATATGCTATGGTCAATTACCGTCGGGTTTTACAGCATCGGTAAATGGCGCATTGTTCCAATGAAACGTTTTCCAATCATCAGGTTGAGCAGGGTCAAAAGACACATAGTCCTGACGAAGATGTTGAACAACAGGAAGATTGGCGAGCTTCATCCCCTCGACTATCATCTTGGAAATCTCGAATGCGCCATACGGATTGAAATGGGTGTTATCGGCAAAAGCAGCCATCTGCCCCGGGTAGGTCTGGGCAGGGTAATGCACAAAGGCGCGTTTGCTCTCCTCGCCCCCGAGTGTTTCATAGAAAACGCGTGTCATATCATGCAACTCTATCAGCTGAACGCCCAAATCTTTTGCCACCCAGCGCATGGCATCCGGATAGTTGGCATGGGTCTCCTTTATCTTACCATTGGCGTCAAAAGAGCGACGTTGGGTCGGCGTAACGAAGACGGGAGTCACCCCTTTGGCACGCGCCTCATCCACAAACTGCTTGAGTGCGTAGGCATAGTTATAGAAAGCCCCGCTACCAGCACGTTTTTCTTTCTGGTCGTTATGCCCAAACTCCATAAAGATATAGTCACCTTTCTTCATGAGGGATACAATCTTCTTCAGTCGTCCAGCAGCAATGAAGGAGGTGGCCGTCTCGCCGCTCTCCGCATAGTTCGCCACAGCAACTTTATCTGTAAACCAACGAGTTATCATTTGCCCCCAGGAAGCCCAAGGCTCATAGTCTTGATCCACAACCGTCGAATTGCCGCAAAGCCAAAGGGTGGGAACATCATTAGCAGGTTCTATACGAATAGAGGAAACAGCAGGAGCGTCACCGTTTACTTCTATCGTCAGTTTGTCGTCCCAGTTCATCTTGCCCTCTTCACGTTTCTTGATACGCACCCGATCCGTCTTTCCATCGGGAAGGACTATGGTTGTATTTCTCTTATTGACAACAAAGGAGATGTCTTTGAACTCCCCCTTCCGAGTCTCCATGTTCTGGACAAACAGTCGGCGCGACTCGGCACGAAGGGTGGTATTCGCCTTTTTCTTTGAAGAGCCAAGCGTTACCGTCACCTTGTAATTGCCATCAGGCACTGCCACAGAGAAATAGAACAGCCCATCTGCCAGCTGATAGGTCTCACTCCGCAAAGCCTTTGCTTTCTCTACCGCTGTCTGAAAATCATACCCATAGCCTTTTTCTGCTGTAAAGCAATCAGAAGGCTTCACTTGGACGGCAGCCTTGTCCCTGCCATCAAACGAGTAGGTCTGTGCTGCAAGCTGCTTGGGGAGCCATGCCATCAAGGTCATCGCAACCACCAAAGAAAGTTTCTTTTTCATCATTTCTTCTTTGTTGAGGTAGGGGCATTCAATGCCGGTTTTAACTCATCAGGAGAGTCCTTTGTAAACATATTCACATCGCCTGCCACCTTCGTAAACAGGTCTGCAATCAGCTGAGGGTCAAATGTCCACTGCGGTTTGAACGCATCGGACTGCATATATGCCAAGATAGATTCGCGCATCTGACGGGCAACGATTCGCTTGTCAAGATTGTCCGCAATGTCCATGGTAGTCATCACCAGTTTTCCTTTGCCCACATTGGCTTCGAAGAGCATGCCAATCTTACGTGAAATGAACCAAGTGTCAATGCTTTGAACAAGAGGCTGGAAATCCATCGGGAAATCGGTGAACTGCATTACCTGAGCACGGTTGACCAGCTCCCACCACTGCATATCAGAATGGTAGTCCGTCGGGAAGAGGTCGAAGATAGGGTGAGCGTTCTCCACAAAAATGCCAGTTGTATGAGGGGGGCGCATCTTGAACCACGATGTATTCCAGAAGACAGGAGTGAATTGCTGAACGACTTCTTTTCCGTAAGTCACTTTCCCTGCCGCACAGATGAGCACCTTGCCACCTTTCTTCAAGGTCTTCAATGCCTTTGAATCCAAAGAGTCCGTCACATAGACATCTTTGGGCAACCAGGTCTTTTTCTGGTACTTGACTTTTCCAGAGGCTTCAGACGGATAGACCCAGAAATCCCAATGGTTTCTCGCCTCTGTGCCTGGAATAGTCACGGCAAGCGTCATCTTGGTCGGCTCCTTGATGTCGGACAATGGCACGGTGATTTTGCCCAAGTCGATGTTGCCCCCTATCGGCAGGTCGCGGACGGGAAGGTCGCCAAAAGCAAAAGGCGCTTCCATATTGAGCAGCATAACATCTCCTTGCTTTTTAGGTTCTTTGTATATCACCCAATGCGGCTTAGCTCCTTTGATTGCCTTCTCTGAATACTGGCTCAACTCGATTGATGCCTCAAACACTTCATCGTTCTGATAGGTGAACTTGGGCAACTTGGCAAGAGGAACGATGGGAGAACAGAATTCGCGGAACTCATCTGCAGAGATATAGCCCTTATTGTCAAAGAACACGTCTGTCAAGCCCACCAGCGCCGTGCCCTGACCTGAATAATCATTCAAGGAAAGCAGCTGGAATCCTGCATAGTTGGGGGTACGGAGCGTCCGTTCCACTTCTGCCTTATAGCATAAAGCCTGCAATTTCCCTGATGCCATCAGGAAGTCATGAGCACGTGATTCCATGCCGTTATCTCTGAGCAGGTCGCGAAATATCTCAAAGTTCTTCGCTTTGTTCACGCCTGTGTACTTCTTGATTTCCTCAAAGTTAGGGAATGCGCACCATTGCCCTGTTTCATGACTGACAAACGGAATGGTAATAGGGGTGTTCGGCATGTCTTTGCCATTATATACTGAGATGTTTTTCTCAAATGTGAGGATGGACTCCGGAGCGCTGCGCGCCCATTCATTCAAGCCACGTGCACCTGCCTTGACGGTAAATTCCGTACCAGGCTGCCAAGCCCAGCCACCGCCCACGCTGAATCCGCAGTAGAGGCGGCGAGGGTCATGCGCCTTCATCTGCGCCACATGGTCTGTTGTCCACTTGACCCAGTTGCCAGCCGGCTCATTGCCAAAGGCGAAGAACGTGAAGCAAGGATGATTGCCGTATTCATTGGAAATGGCAATGCTCTCGTCCATTAGATAGGAATCAATAAGCTCTCCCCTACCCAGCCGCACGCCATGATTGGGCCAAGACGGTCCCTCCGGCTGCAAGTAGAAGCCGACCAAGTCAGCAGCCATGAAAGCAGCCTCTGGCGGGCAATAGCTATGGAAGCGCATGTGGTTGAGCCCATAGGATTTGCAGGTCTTGAAGAGCCTTACCCAAGACTCCACATCCATAGGCGGATAGCCTGTATTGGGGAAACAGCAGTTTTCTACCGTTCCGCGAAGCAGCACCTCTCTGCCATTCACATAAAACATCTTGCCACGTATCTCCACTTTGCGCATGCCGAAGATGGTTTCCTTCCGATAGACTTGTCCATCATTTGTCTTCACCTGTACCTCCAGCCTATACAGCTGCGGCTTGAACTCATCCCAAAGAAGCATGCCATCGCCCATCTGCAAGGTGACATCCCTTGATACAGCTTGCACATCGTCCAGTTTCACTTCGACGGGCTTACTTTCCACAACATGCTGCTGTCCGGCATTGAAGGCCGTGGCTTTCAGGGTCAGCGTAGCCTTGCGATTAGGCTTGCAGTCAAGCATTTCAAGATGCACCCTCGCTGTTTTGCTGTCCACATCGGGATAAACAGCAACATAATCTATCGCATTGAAAGGACGAAGTTCCATCTTCCCGACAATGCCGTTCCAATCGCCTTGGGTCTGGTCTGTGATGGAATGCGAATCCTGCCCCACCCTGACGGTTTCAGGGTCATTGTCCACGCAGATGGCAATCGTGTTCACACCCGGCTTTAAGAGCCCATAAAGATAAAAGACATGGGGTACAGAAAGGGACTTTTGCACACGCTCGACCTTTTCGCCGTTCACCCAAATGGCCGTGGTGATATGAGGACGTTCCAAATAAAGGGTGTACATCGGGAGTTCTTCCGTCTCTGGCAACACAACGGTTCTCTTATACCATGCCTTACCCACATAATGTTTATCAGGAGTCAGGAAGAACTGAAGTTTCATGTCTTTCCCTGGATTGCGGTACTTCTTCATATAAGGATTGAAGAAATAGCTGGAATCATACAGAGAGCCGACCCACTTGGTATTCACACTGATATCATCGCCTTTCAAGCGTTGAGGCATGGATGCAGGAAGAAGAATCTTGTCTTCCATCTGATACGCATCCTTGTACCACCCCTCTTGTTCGCCCTTACCTTCTCGATCGATCTGAAACTGCCATTCGCCGGCAAGGTCAATGGCTGTCTGTGCAGAAAGAGGATGGCTCAAGAGAAACGAAACAAAGAAAACAGCTGCAACTTGCAGCGTCTTCTGGCAAAAAGAGTTGAAATTCATGTTAGTTAGTAATCTTTTTGCAAAAATACATGAAAAATCTGAATTATGGCTAAAGAAAACAAAAAAAGCGGCAAACTCATGATGAGAATGCCGCTAAATCAATCTGCTTGCACAACAATTGCAGCTGTATGCAGTGGATTATTCGCCTGGAGCGATTGCACCTGCTGGACATGCGTCAACACAAGTTCCGCAGTCAACACATGCGTCTGCATCAATTACATACTTGCCATCGCCTTCGCTGATAGCACCTGATGGACACTCACCTGCGCAAGTTCCACACATTACACAATCGTCACTAATTACGTAAGCCATAATATTTTCTTTTTAATTGTTTTTTAATTTGACTATGCAAATGTAGGAAAAGTTTTTCTTACATACCAAATTTTAAGTAGACAAATTGCTTTCGCCAACGAAAATACTACTTATTTTTAGGTATTCAGCATAAAAGAGCGGGAGAAGGGACGGCTGAAAGCCTCACCCTCAAGCCCCCTTGAACGCTACGCGCTAAAGACCTGCCACCGTCTGCAAGGAAGCCTCAATTTTCCGAATAAGGGGACGTTTCTTCTCCTCGGGCGCAAAAATGAAGCCTTCAGCAACCAGCAAGCGGTTATTGACGCTATCGGGGTAATAGTAAGCGACAAAAGGACCTCCCATTGCATCTTTACGTATTCCCCAAAGACCCCGAAAGGCCGCAATCTGCCGTCCACCAACTTGAACCTTCTCAGCCAAAACGGCACGAGGGTCGGTCTCCATCCACTGCCCCTCCTTTCCTCCTGGGATATTGATTTTCATCACAGAATCGCGAGCAGCAAGCATTTGGTCGGCTGTCATGTCCTGCAAAGGCAAGGTGTACATGCAGATATTCAATCTAAACTCCTGTTTGCTTGCCGATGCCCAGAAGAAATTCTTTCCGACTTTGATGTCGTCGATATCTTGAGGAGCATTGATGTCAACCCCAAACTGCTTGTTTGCCTGACGCGACACGACACCGCTTTTTTGCTTTTCCAACAGAGTCCTCTCGCGAGCAAACTCATTCTCGTTCAGTTCGTCAAGAAGCGTTTTCCCACGTTCTGCAACCAACTGCTCGAAGCTGCGGTGGTCGGGAGCCGTCACATACAGTATCCTCTGCGGACGAGCATAGACATTGACAGCCAGACGCACCTCCGGTTCCTTGTACTTTTCTCCCACATCTACACAAACGATATTGGCATAGGTACGGAAGACACCATTAAATGCATCAGGATTGATGCTGGTGATACGAAAAGCCGGCTCAACCTGAGGCAACACCTCGATGGGGGATTCCAACACTTCCATCAGCACTTTCCCCGTACCTGTCTTCAGCCACTCTTTGTCCGCCACAACAAGCAATTCATACGGAGCACTCTGCACTTTGGCTGTAACGGCCTTTTTCTTTGCCGCTTTCTTACCGGACTGTTCACTGCTGCACCCTGCTAACAAGATGCACATACACATTAATATATATATACCTTTCTTCATATCTTATTGGTTTTCGTATTTATGAATATACTTTTCTTTCTCAAGACAAGCCCTGTCACTATAGTTCACGCCAAGAAGCTCACATGCTGAGCAGCCTGACAACTTCTGTACCGCAAAGCAGGAAACACCCAAGTGCATAATCGTCAAAGTCTGGCTCTTTATCGTAAGTGACAGGCTGAGAGTCTTTGGGTTCCTTGCCGGTACCCTGCACATAGCCCAAGAAGCCATTGTCGTGCAGACATTCTTTCACCATGGTCTCCCATGTCTGATAGATAACGGGAAGATACTTGCTTTCAGACAAGTAGCCATGACGGACACCCCATGCCATGCCATAGATGAAGAGGGCTGTACCAGACAATTCCTTGCCACCGTAATTGTTCTCATCATGCAGCGAAACATTCCAGAAAAGGTCTTCTCTTTGACATTTCAGCAAGGCTTTGGTCATGGCAAGATAATCTTTGCGGTATTCTTTGAAATGCTCATCCACACCAATGTTTGCCCATTTCTTCTCTCCTAAGGGCTCCATGTAATAAGGAGGCTGCGCACTCTTGCCTACCAGCATGGCATCCATGGCACGAACAAGGGCTGCATATACCCACCCATTGCCACGGCTCCAATAACAGTCTTCCCCATTCGGCTCTGTGTAAGGAGGGACAAAATCCTTGTCGCGCCACCATAAGCCATCCTTTGCATTATACAATCCTCCACCGATGTCTTCACGCGAGGTTTCATACATGTCCCACCCCTTTTCTGTATAACGAGCTGCAGCCTTGTCACCGTTCATATAGCAGAGGCGTGCCATCTTGGAGAAAACAGGAAGTCCCATCTGTATGGCATCTATCCAAGTCCAGTCGCCATCGCTTCCTGTCGATTTTGTCTGTCCACCCGCTATCCATGGCGTATCCTCAGCTGCAATCAGGTTGTCGAGGCATTGCTTGGTTGGCACCACAAAGTCCCAGCTCTTCTGACGAGCTGCAGGAATGCCGTCGGGCTGCGGCATCATGTACATATCCAGATAAGTCTGACTACAGCAGTAATCATCCGCATCGCGAGTAGTCACGCCATTGCGAGGCTGCCACCCATGAGCCGCTCCCCAAGCGTGGATGTACTGATAATATTGATTGTACTTTTCGCCTCCCAGCAGGCGCTCCACCTCTGTCAAAGCAGCCAAACCCTCAAAATACACGCCACGCGTCCACAGGTTGGACGGCCGTTCCTTCTTGACAAAGGTCGGCTTCCCCGGGTCGGGGTATTTACGGATGAAGTAGTCATTGGCAAGCTCCATCGCTCTCATCACCTCCTGCCTTGCTGGTTGAGCAAACAGGCTTACCGACACGAGGAAACAGCATACGCTCAAAAATAGATTTCTCATAGTCTCATTATTGTTTGCGACAAAGATAGCGAATATAATTGAAAAAACAAAAGAACAATCATCACGATTTCACATATACCTTATGGCTATGCTGTCCACGGCTCCGTATTCCGCTCTCTGGGTCCTCGCAGAAAGCATTAAGCTCTTGATTGGCTCTCGTATGGCTCAGGCCTGTACATCGAGCGTACTCCTGGACCGTCAGGAAGGCATTCTCTGCCAAATATGCCAACGCCTTCTGCAAACGTTCCTCCACCGTGGTGGTCACTTTCTTGATGGGTATCGTATCCACCCGGTCAAAATGCACCTGCCCCCGCAAAGAACGGAGCCATTCCACATCGGGCAAGAACTTAATGCCCTTAATCTGCACATCCCGCGTATTGCAGCGTGCCCCTCCTAACTTTTCAGCCTTTACGCCTTCTGCCATACCCAGCGCCACATCGAATGTGCCCAGATGATTTATCTTCACGGCATGTCCATTGGCAAGATATTGGTTCAGCACATTGCCAAGCTCTATGAAAACACCCTCAATAGCCGTACGGCTCATCTGCGTCTGCTTGGCCATCAAATCCACAAAGGTATCATGCGGGATTGTTGGTGCATGGAACACCGTTGGATACAACTTTCTCTCGCCAGTATTTTGCATATCCGGCATTTCTCTAAAGACGATTTTCATATTTCAAATTTCTTTGTTTTTCACTAAAAAATACAACATTTCAGAGCCTCCGAGCCAGGCGAAACAAGCGAAGAATGATGAAGCAAACGTTCCCAATCCGCCCTCACTCTCACACATCACCTTCTCGTCCTCGCCCACTCTGCCACAAAGATAGGCATTCCATCACAATCCACCAAAGTGTCCCTCCATTAAATACAATTTATACCTTCAAAAACAAAACTTACCGTCTCATAACTTAAACCTTGATTCATAAAAGCACAACCTATGTTCTAAGAAGGATGTTCGCTTCTTTGCTTGATGGATTACAGCAATGCAGAAGAAACATGAACAAGATTGCCATAACTGCTTGCTGAAAACTATTTCTTTTGTGCTCGCTTATTCGCCCTGTGGCTACGCCGAAGGTACTTCCGCTCGACAAAAGAAAGAAAAAAGAGATTTTTCTTTCTTTTGTGCTCGCTTATTCGCCCTGTGGCTACGCCGAAGGTACTTCCGCTCG
>JAUMXY010000037.1:24318-27936 GCA_030528885.1 Bacteroidales bacterium
ACAAAAGAAAGAAAAAAGAGATTTTTCTTTCTTTTGTGCTCGCTTATTCGTACCTTTGCAACAATGAGAGGATTAAATCCATATACAATTAATGTAGGAGGGAAGCTAATTGACCTTGCAGAACCGCAAGTCATGGGCATCCTCAACATCACACCCGACTCTTTTTACACAGGCAGCCGAACGATGACGGAAGAGAGCATCCGTGCACAAGTGAGGCTAATCGTGGACGAGGGCGGGCAGATGATTGACATCGGCGCATACTCTTCGAGACCCGGCGCCAATGATATAACTCCTGACGAAGAAATGGAGCGTCTGAGAATGGGAATGAGGATTCTTCGCAAGGAAGCGCCAGACATCCCTGTAAGCGTTGACACGTTCCGTGCCGATGTGGCGAAGATGTGTGTGGAGGAACTGGGGGCAGGCATCATTAACGACATATCAGGTGGAACGCTTGACCACCAGATGTTTGCGACTGTGGCAAGGCTGGGAGTTCCTTACATCTTGATGCACATGAAGGGCTCGCCTCAAACGATGCAGCAAGAAGCACATTATGATGACCTGATGAAAGAAGTGATGCTGTACTTTTCAGAAAAGGTGCAGAAATTGCGCGACCTCGGACAAAAGGACATCATCCTGGACCCTGGATATGGCTTTGCCAAGACGACAGACCACAACTATGAACTGCTGCAGCACCAAGAGATGCTCAAAGTGTTTGGATTGCCCATTCTGGTAGGGCTGTCACGCAAAAGCATGGTGTACAAACTATTAGGGACGGTGCCTGAAGATGCACTTAACGGCACGTCTGTCCTCAACACCATTGCGCTGCAAAAAGGAGCGAACATCCTTCGTGTACATGACGTGAAAGCATGTGCCGAGGTAGTCAAAATAGTCAGAAAGACATCTTATTTCTAACTTCTAAATCATTTTTATCACGTGTTTGAATTTGGATTTAAAGACGCAATAGACATCATCCTTGTCGCCATGCTGCTGTATTATGTGTGGCGACTGATGAAATCGTCTGGTTCACTGAACATATTCTATGGAATTTTGGTCTTCATCGTAACCTGGATTGTCGTATCGCAAGTGCTGGAGATGAAGCTGTTAGGAAGCATTTTCGACAAACTGGTCAGTGTGGGTGTGCTGGCACTCATCATCTTGTTCCAAGAAGAGATACGACGTTTCTTCCTGACGCTGGGATCACAGCGACGCCTGAATGCCATCGCTCGTTTCTTTATCAAGAAAATGCCAAGCGAGAACGATGAAGACCAACAAATCATGCGCATCGTGCTGGCCTGCGACAACATGAGCAAGAACATGACCGGCGCGCTCATCATCATTGAACAAGAAATGTCACTCATGGACATCATCAAGTCGGGCGAAACCATTGACGCGAACATCAGTACAGAACTTATCAAAAACATCTTCTTCAAAAACTCTCCCCTTCACGACGGAGCAATGATTGTCAGCCGCAATCGCATCATGGCAGCAGGATGCATTCTGCCCGTCAGCCATAACTTGAACATTCCCAAAGAACTGGGACTGAGACATCGCGCTGCGCTTGGCATCACGTCACAGAGCGACGCCATTGCCGTGATTGTAAGTGAAGAGACGGGAGCCATCAGTGTGGCACAAGGTGGAGTTTTACATCTGAAGATGGCTATCAATGAACTGGAAAGTTACCTGAGGAACGCTTTGTGATTGGGCAACAGACAACGGACTACTCGACAAAATGAACATCAAAGAATTATACGACATATTCCTTCAGCACCCCATCATCACGACCGATAGCCGCGATGTGCCCCAAGGCTCTATCTTCTTCGCTTTGAAAGGAGAGAACTTCAACGGAAATGCTTATGCAAAGGCTGCCTTGGAGAAAGGTGCAGCATTCGCCGTCATTGACGAACAGGAATATGCAGAAGCGGGGAACGAGAGACTCATCATCGTGGAAGATGTACTGAGCGCCCTCCAGCAACTGGCCAAGCAGCACCGCACCCACATCGGGACTACCATCATCGGAATCACAGGCACCAATGGAAAGACAACAACAAAGGAGTTGATTGCCGCTGTCCTGAAAAAGAAGTACAACGTGCTCTACACCCAAGGCAACCTGAATAATCATATTGGCGTACCGAAAACATTGCTCCAGCTGAACAAAGAGCACCAGATAGCCGTCATTGAGATGGGTGCAAACCATCCAGGGGAAATCAAGACGCTGACAGAGATTGTGCAGCCAGACTACGGCATCATCACCAATGTTGGCAAGGCTCACCTGCTGGGCTTCGGCTCTTTTGAGGGGGTTATCCACACCAAGGGAGAACTCTATGACTTCTTGAGAGAAGACTGCGGAACAGCCTTCATCAACAATGACAACCCTCATTTGCAAGCCATCAGCACAGGACTACGCCTCATCAGATACGGACAGCAAGCGAATGACGAACTGCTGACACAGGGCGAACTGCTGGAGTGCAATCCTTTCCTGAAGTTCAAGTGGGGAGAGCATATTTGCCAAACTCAGCTCATAGGCAGCTACAACCTGGACAATGCACTGGCTGCTGCCTGCATCGGAACATTCTTTGCCGTGCCCGACGAAGACATCAATGCTGCTCTGGAAGGCTATGCTCCCTCTAACAACAGAAGCCAACTCACCATCACTGAAAAGAACAGGCTTGTGGTGGATGCCTATAATGCCAACCCGACAAGCATGCAGGCTGCTTTAGACAATTTCAAACTCATGCCTGATGGGCGCAAGATGTGCATCTTAGGAGACATGAAAGAACTGGGAGAAGCCAGCGCGGAGGAACACCAAAAGACCATTGACACACTTTGCGAATATGGCTTCGAGGCTGTTTGGCTAGTCGGCGAGGAATTTGCAAAGACAAAACACCCTGCAACCTTCAGAACCTTTGCTGACGTAAACGAAGCGAAAGAATCCATCAAAGTCAGCAAGCCCGAAGGATTCACTATTCTGATAAAAGGGTCCAACAGCACCAAACTGGTACAGTTAGCAGAGTTGCTGTAAAGCGAGGAAGAACGCCCAACATTGGCATTAACAAAGAAACAGCATGAAACATATCATTTTACTTCTCACCATCTGCATGGCGTACAATCTGAACTCCATGGCACAAACTTTATCTGCCAACGACTCCATACAGGCAGAACTGAAAGCACGCATCAAGGAAGCAAAAGACCAAGTGCGTGTAAGCAGAACAAAACTGAAAGAAGACGAGCGAGAAGTGGCGCGGCTGACAAAAGAACTGGAACGCAATAAAAGGCAGATACAGAAAGAAAAGCTGGCTGCAAGAAAGGCCAAGGAAAAAGAAAGAAGGCAAGCTGCACGAGCACCCAGAACCACAAAAGTATCCAAGACCACAAAATTACCCAAGGCTACACAAGCACCTGAAGCAGCAAAAGCTCCTAAAGCAGCCAGAGCTTTGGTAAAGAAAGAGAAGGCTGAAGCAGAAGCCCTCGTTCAGAAAGAAAAGGCTAAGGAAAAGAAGCAGGAAGAGCTTGCAAAACAAGAGGAAAAAGCCATGAAAGAAGCTGCTGAGCAAGACACAAAGGCTGCCAGAGCTTTGGTAAAGAAAGAGAAGGCTGAAGCAGAAGCCCTCGTTCAGAAAG
>JAUMXY010000066.1 GCA_030528885.1 Bacteroidales bacterium
GTACGACATACCGCACCCCTCGGGTCCACTGCATCGGACCCGAGGGGTGCGCTTTATCTGACATTATTAAATTTCTTTTATGCCTGTTCCAAGATTTCAACCAGTCGTTCGTAGGTCATGCCTTCGAAACTGTCGAGAACGTAGTGGCATTTGTCTTGGATTTCTTCCCTTGTGTGGCCTGTGGGAAGTCCGATGGTGAAGATGCCTGACGACATGCCTGCTTGCAGTCCAGTGTAGGCGTCTTCGAAGACGGCACATTCGTCAATGGCAGCATCGAAGATGCGTGCGCCCAGCAGGTAACAGTCGGGGTTGGGTTTGGAGGCGGTGAAGTCTTCGGCTGTGAGAATTCTGTCGAAGAGGTCATCGAGTTGGGGTATCTGTTTTCTGACGCTTGCCAGCTTCGTCTGGTCGGAGCTGGTCACGACTGCACATTTTACTCCGTTGCGCTTCAAATCTTGGATGAAGGATAGCGCCCCTGGGTAGAACTCGTAGCGCATCTGCGCCTCCCAAGCAATGAGCTCTCGGGTTATCTCTTCCTGCCACTGCGGGTCGGGGAAGTAGTTGGCGAAGATGCTGGTGAGCGTGGTGCCCTTGATGAGGTATTCTAGCCTTGGCACGTCAGGACGGTATTTGCGTGCTGTCGCCCCCCAGAATACGGTATATTGGTCTTCTGTTTCTACCAGCGTGCCGTCAAGGTCGAACAGCGCAGCCTTTACTTGCTTGCGTGGGCGCGCGTTTCTGTCGCCTTTCACTTGCTGCTCGCCCCATGGCGCAGCGGTCTTCTCGTCTTCAATGTCTTCGTTTTTGTTTGTCCAAAATGTTGCCATGTTTTTCTTGTTTTATACAAAGATAACGCATCTTGTGAATCTTTATTACTTATTTTATGTTAAAGATTGTTGGCATTCAGGGAATTTCGTTATTTTTGCATCGAGAACATCAAAACGTAACATTATGAAGGTAGGAGACAGAATGCCCGAAGTTCTTGGTTTGAACGAGAAGGGGGAAGAAGTGACAATGGCTCAGTTTAAGGGTCGCAAGGTGATTGTTTATGCTTATCCGAAAGACAATACGAGCGGATGCACGGCGGAAGCTTGCTCGTTGAAGGAGCATTATGCTGATTTGCAAGCCGCAGGATATGATGTGGTTGGTGTGAGCAAGGACTCAGCTGCCAGCCACCAGAAGTTTATTGAGAAGTATGACCTTCCGTTCCCATTGATAGCAGATACGGAAAAGGCCTTGCTGCAATCGCTGGACGCGTGGGGCGAGAAGACCATGTGCGGCAAGAAGGTGATGGGCACGCTGCGCACCACGTTCCTTGTCGATGAGAATGGGGTGGTGGAGAAGATGTTCTCTCCTAAAGAGATTAAGACAAAGATTCATGCTGAACAAATCTTGGAAGCAATCAAATAATCATAGTATTTTATAACTAAAAACTCAAACACATGAAAAGACTATTTTTGATGGCGGTGCTCATGCTGGTATGCACCGTTGGCTTTGCGCAGACGAAGCAACTTCCCAAACCTGATTTGCAGCGCAAGACGCTGACTGTGATGGAGGCTTTCAAACAGCGCCGCTCAGTGCGCGAATATAGTGCTCGTATGCTGTCCGACCAAGACCTAGGCGACCTGCTTTGGGCAGCGCAGGGCGTCAATCGGGAGGATGGCCGTCTTACTTCTCCTACAGCCATGAACCGTCAGGAAATACGCCTTTATGTCTTCACTGCCAAGGAGGTTTCCCTTTATGACCCCAAGACCCATTCGCTGACTCAAGTGGCAAAAGGCGACCATCGAGGCATTGTGGCAGCCAATCAGCCTTTCTCTAAAGAGGCGCCTGTGAGCTTGCTGATGGTGGCTGACATGGATAAGTTTGGCAGCAAGGGAGAGCATGCTCAGGCAATGGTGGCTGTTGATACAGGTATTGTTACAGAGAACATCAATCTCTTCTGCTCCGCAGCAGGCTTGGCAACAGTGACTCGCGGCACAATGGACTCAAAGGCGATTAGCGCTTTGCTGGGTCTGACTGAAAACCAAATCCCATTGATTAACAATCCTGTCGGCTATTTGAAATAATGGTTTGGAGTTTAGGACGGGGAACGGAGATGGCTTCTTATCCGAAAAGAACGTCAGTCCTAAACACTCAACTCAAACCTCTACACCTCCAGCGTTTCGCCGCAAGTGAAGCGTTGGAGGTTTTCGTTCATCACCCCCTTCATGGTGGCAAATGCTTGGTCGCCCGTGCAGTGACTGGTGTAGAATGTGGTGCGGGTGTGTTTCTCTTTTAGCGTCCTCGCCAAGCCGATCAGCTCCTCCTGGCTTTCATACGCATCCCCTCTGCGCGCATCAAGCAGATGAAAGCCGCCAATAACGGTGTGCGTGGGCATTGGGCAGGCATTCAGAATGTTCAGCAGTCCGCTGTGGGCACATCCTGTGAAAAGGATGCCGTCTGTGTAAAGCGCCATCTCGTGGCGGAAGTCGTCTCGCGTATATGCTCCTTCGCCATGTTTGATGTAGAGATTCTTGTTGCCCAGAGGTAGTGGGTGGGTTTGCTGGATGTTGGTGAGAATGTGTATGCTGCCCTCTATCGTCACATTCTTGTCTGTTGGCAGTAACCGGTGGCTGAATTTGTCGAAATCAGCCGTGGAGGTGATGCTGTGCAGATATTCCCTCTTGGAATAGAACTCGTTGCCAATGATATGGGAAGAAAGCAATACCTTGGCTTTCGTGTTCAGGCGCAGAAAGTGCTGCAGCCCTCCAGTGTGGTCGACATGCCCGTGGGAAAGAAAGAGGTAGTCCACTTGTTCAAGGTCTATCCCTGCTCTTTCGGCATTGGTGATAAAGAGATCGGATGCTCCTGTGTCGAGCAGCAGCTTGTGGCTGTCTGTTTCCATGTAGATGGAGAGTCCGTGCTCTGTTGCAAACAGCGGGTTCTCGCTTCTGTTGTCGGCCAAAATGGTAATTGTTGCCATGATGAATAGCTGGTTGTGTGTGGCTGCAAAGGTAGGGAAAAGTGTTTGCCGACGAAAGAAAACCCTCGTTTATTTGGCGGTGCAGGCGGTTTTTGTCATCGTTGGCTGTGCGTCGGTGCGTTTTTCGCTAAAAAAATGAGCGTTTGTCTTGCCGTATTGGAAAAAAGACGTATCTTTGCAGTCGATTTCGATAAAAGAAAAAGGAATCGGGATGTAGCGCAGTTGGTTAGCGTACACGTCTGGGGGGCGTGTGGTCGCCAGTTCGAGTCTGGTCATCCCGACAAAAGAAGGCAAGAGCGGTGTTTTAGGATACCGCTCTTGTTCTGTATAGCAGCGAAGCATGGCAGAGAGAATGACACCCGAACAGCGCAGCAACTGCATGCGCAGCATTAGGTCGAAGAATACGCGACCTGAGTTGCTGGTGCGCCGTTTCCTGTTCAGCCAAGGATTCCGCTATCGCATACATGCCAAGACATTGCCGGGCACGCCCGATTTGGCTATTGTGGGACTGCGTACCTGCATCTTTATCAACGGTTGCTTTTGGCATGGGCATGAAGGCTGTTCGATGTATACCGTCCCTAAGTCTAACGTGGAGTATTGGCGAAACAAGATAGTGCGCAACAGGGAGCGAGACCATGCGACACGTCTTGCTCTCAAGGAGCTTGGGTGGCATATGGTGGAGATTTGGGAATGCCAGCTTAAGCCCAAGGAACGTGAGCGGACTTTGCAAGGCCTTTTGCGTACATTGAATCTCATTGCTTTAGAGAACAAGGGGGCTTCCTTCTCCTACCCGACAGACGGCGAAGAGTGCAGCAGCAGAGCGGCAGAAGAGGAAGATTCTCTTCCTTATGGCGCAGAATGAGCGGGCTTCCTGCCTAATACGCACAATATTATTTATATGTAAGCAAGTTTTGGGCATAAGGGTTGGAAGCGATTATTTTTTTATGTATCTTTGCCAACGTGTCTGTTGTATACGGGCACAAGCAGTTGAAAATACAACTATTATATAAATATCTAAAACCTAAATCAATGAAGAAATTATTTTTGTTATCAGCTGTCGCAGCGACGATGGCATTCTTTGGCTGCAAGGGTTCTGATTCTGGTACGGCTTCAGATCAAGGCGTGACTGTGACCATTCATGCTGATCAGGGCACACAGAAGATTCACAAGGAAATTTATGGTCAGTTTGCAGAGCATCTGGGTTCCTGCATCTATGGCGGCTTGTGGGTAGGCGAAAACTCTCAGATTCCTAACATTAACGGTTACCGCAAGGACGTGTTTGAGGCGCTCAAGGCTCTTAAGGTGCCTGTGCTCCGTTGGCCAGGTGGTTGCTTTGCCGATGAATATCATTGGATGGACGGTATTGGTCCTAAGGAGAATCGTCCAAAGATGCAGAACAACAACTGGGGTGGCACGATTGAAGACAACTCTTTCGGTACGCACGAGTTCCTGAACCTCTGCGAGATGCTGGAGTGTGAACCTTACATCAGCGGAAATGTCGGTTCTGGCACAGTGGAAGAATTGGCGAAGTGGGTTGAGTACATGACCTCTGACGGTGATACGCCAATGGCAAAACTGCGTCGTCAGAACGGCCGTGACAAGGCTTGGAAGGTAAAATACCTTGGTGTAGGTAACGAGTCATGGGGCTGTGGAGGCAATATGCGTCCAGATTACTATGCAGACCTCTATCGCCGCTACAGCGTTTATTGCCGCAACTACGATGGCAATAACCTCTACAAGATTGCTTCAGGCGCAACAGATTACGACTACAACTGGACAAAGGTGCTGATGGAGAACATTGGCAATCTGATGCATGGTGTCAGCCTCCACTACTATACGGTTACAGGCTGGGACGGCTCAAAGGGCTCTTCTACAGAGTTTAATGAAAACGACTACTATTGGACCATGGGCAAATGCCTTGAGATTGAAGAAGTCATCGAGAAGCACAAGGCCATCATGGACGAGACCGATCCTGATAAGAACATCGGCCTTTTGGTTGACGAGTGGGGAACATGGTGGGACGAGGAGCCTGGAACTATAAAAGGTCATCTCTACCAGCAGAATGCCCTTCGCGACGCTTTCGTTGCTTCTCTCTCGCTCGACGTGTTCCATCGTCACACAGACCGTATCCGCATGTGTAACATCGCACAGGTTGTCAACGTGCTTCAGTCAATGATTCTTACTGACCAAGAAGGTACAGGACACATGGTGCTTACGCCAACCTACCACGTGTTCCAGATGTACACTCCATTCCAAGAGGCAACTTACCTGCCGCTCGACATTACTTGCAACGAGATGAAGGTGCGTCGCAATTGGAAGGAAGAGGTTGATGCTGCCAATGCTGAAACTTACCGTACACTCCCATTGCTCAGCGCTTCAGCTGCTAAGACACAAGACGGCGACATCGTGGTGGCGCTCACCAACGTTTCTCTTGACGAGGAGCAGGATGTGACTGTCAACCTTGAGGGAGCTGCAGTTCAGACTGTTAGCGGCCGCATCCTTACCAGCGCAAACGTGGCAGATTACAACGACTTTGAGAATCCTGACCGCGTGGCACCAGCAGACTTTACTGGCGCACAGATTGAACAGGGCGTTCTCAGCGTGAAGGTGCCCGCAAAGAGCCTTGTTGTGCTGACTCTGAAATAATCATATCATTTGTCATCCTATGTGGGGGTGCATCATGGCAACGTGGTGCACCCCCACATTATTTACATCCCTTCTTGTTTGCTCCTTCCGTGTAAAAAGCGTACCTTTGCACATTCTTAGCAAACAAAAACATATAAAATATGAACGTAAAGATTTCAACTTCTCTGGGCGACATCATCGTAAAGCTGTACGATGAAACACCCTTGCATCGTGACAATTTCATCAAATTGGCCAAAGAAGGATATTACGATGGTACCATCTTTCACCGTGTTATCAAGAACTTCATGATTCAGGGCGGCGACCCTAATTCCAAGAATCCTACTCCTGAAGGACGTTATGGCACAGGAGGTCCCGACTATACCATCGCTGCAGAGATTAACCCTCAGCTTATCCATAAGCGTGGCGCATTGGCGGCGGCACGTCAGGGCGATGTGGTAAACCCGGAGCGTCGCAGCAGCGGTTCGCAGTTTTATATCGTTTGGGGACAGCAGTACAAGCCTAGCCAGATGGGGCAGCTTAGCAAGCAGATGGAGATGCAGGCTCAGCAGCAAATCTTCAATCAGCTGGTGCAGGAGAATCGCGAAAAGATTATGAACTTGCGCCGCAACCGCGACCAGGAAGGGCTCATGGATTTGCAGAACGACCTGGTGGCACAGACCGAAGCTATAGCTGCAGAACGTGGCGTGACAGGGCTCACTGATGTGCAGAAGGAAGTTTATTCTACCCTCGGTGGCACACCGCATCTCGATGGGCAATATACAGTCTTTGGCGAAGTCATCGAAGGTCTCGACATTGTGGGCAAGATACAGGAAACGGCAACACATCCAGGGGATCGTCCCAAAGAAGACATCTTCATGCAAGTGACGGTCATGGAGTAAAATAAGGACAATGATGCAAGAAGTATTGATGACGCCAGACGTGTGCATGAAGTTTCTGGTCTGGTCTTATTATTATCATGATGTGATTCCTGAGTCGAATCACAGTTATGGGGAATGCGGACTATTTGCGGCAGAGGATGTGGAGAGGCTGGACGAACTCAAGGATTGTCTTTTCCGATGCTTTACAGAGGAATCGGTGATGAATGCAGTTCGTCAGTTTCAACTGGCAAAGATTCGCAAAGAGCCTTGTCCGTTTGCCCAGCGGGATTTGGATGAGATGTTTGCTAAAGCCTTGTGACGATGGGAATGGACGAGATGAAAGATCCGATGGGCAGAGCTATAGCTGACTATTGGAAGAATGGGAAGGCTGGCAGGTTGCGTGTGTTTTCGCCAATGTTTGACGAGGATGAAATACCTGTGGATTTGCTGTTTCGCCAATATGAGGAGATGTCGGAAATGGAACAGAAGGCTCTGCAGTTGGCAAAGGGGAAAATTCTGGATGTCGGAGCAGGTGCTGGATGCCACTCGCTTCACCTGCAAGAGGCTGGGCATGAGGTGACGGCTGTCGACATCTCGCCGCTCTCTGTCGATGTCATGAGAAAACGGGGCGTGCGCCAGGTTCTTCATCAAGATTTCTTTTCTCTGGAGGGAGTGTATGATACGGTGCTCATGTTGATGAATGGCATGGGGATTGTGGGGACGCTGGAGAGGATTCCAGAGTTTTTCCAGCATCTGGACAAGATTCTTCTTCCAGAGGGGCAGCTTCTGTGCGATTCGTCGGACATCGCTTATGTATTTGAAGATGATGAGGGAATCATCGAATTGCCAGATGCCTCTGCTTATTATGGGGAATTGACTTATCGCATGCAGTACAAGAATATTGTGGGCAAATCTTTTCCCTGGCTCTATGTGGACGCTGAAACGCTGGCGGAGCAGGCAGAGCGCTGTGGCTATGCAATGGAGGTGGTCTTTCAGGGCGAACATTATGATTATCTGGCGCGAATCACAAAGAAAAAGAAGTAGTCTCTTGGGGTAGGAAAGAACCTCTTATTAGGGCTTTATCCCCAACCGCCCCAATTGTATTAACGTGAGTTCGCTATAACAAAGATATGTTTTTTGCAGTGCCTCGCAAAGCGACTCTTCATATCGAACTGACGTTTTTGATAACGTGTCGTACCCGAGGGGTGCTCCGCATCGTACCCCCTCGGGTACGCTTTTTGTGCCCTTTTCCCTCCAAAAATCTAAAGCGTTGATATTCATACATGCCGCCCGTGTCGGAAATAATAGGCACAGGGTGTTCGTGTTATTATGCACACGGTGTCTGAAACCTTCTCTGCACGGTGTGCGTTTGCAGCCACTTGCCGCCCCCTCCTCAAAAAGAAAAGAGGCACAAGGTGAAAATGCCCTGTGCCTCCGTGCTGAAGAGGCAGTGTCTGACAAGTGTCGTGAACGTTTGTACAAGGGAGAGTACAAAAAAAGACGTAATTTAGATGGGGTTATTGAATGCTATTCTTGTCGAACTCACGTTATTTTACCTTTCTTTGATAAAAAAAACAAAAAATAATTGGTAGTTTCCTAAAAACTACCTACCTTTGCACTCGCTTACGACAACGGACTCTGTTAAAAGCCGAGTTACGTCCTAAAAAACAACGTTGCGCAAGCTTAATAGGTTAGATCCGCTAGCTCAGTAGGTAGAGCACAACACTTTTAATGTTGGGGTCTTGGGTTCGAGCCCCAAGCGGAT